>NZ_JBEXWB010000003.1:0-62397 GCF_040629645.1 Streptomyces sp. NPDC005899
TGCCGTTCGGCATGCGGCGTGCGTCCGTGGCGAGGAGCGCGTCGGTGGCCACGGACGCGCCGCCTGGTCAGCCGCAGCAGCCACCACCGCAGCAACCCCCGCCTCCACCACCGGCCGCCGGAGCGGGCGCGGACGCGGAACCGGAGGACCCGCCGACAGCCACGGTGGAGAGCAGCTTCACGGTGTCCTCGTGACCGGACGGGCAGGAGGCAGGGGCCGAGGACTCGGCCATGGGACGGCTGACTTCGAACGTCTCGCCGCAGGGGCGGCAGCGGT
This sequence comes from Streptomyces sp. NPDC005899, assembly GCF_040629645.1. NCBI lineage: Bacteria > Bacillati > Actinomycetota > Actinomycetes > Kitasatosporales > Streptomycetaceae > Streptomyces > Streptomyces sp. NPDC005899. The sequence goes on from NZ_JBEXWB010000003.1 coordinate 277, forward strand.
ACTCGTAACGAGGCATGGCCCCAGGTTAGAGCCTCGCCCCCGGCCAGTCCCTCCTCCCCGGGATACCTGCCGCGGGGACGGCTCGGATTTCCGGGATCGGCCGGCTGCTCTGCCGCCGGCCGTGCCGCAGTTCTCAGCCGCAGCCAGGTGCCGCCGCACCGATGCTTGTGGCAGTCACCGCCCAGTCATCGCCCCGGGGGCGCATGGCAGCCTCTCCTGCTGCCGGACCGAGCCGTCGGCTGCTGCCGGACCGAGCCGTCGGCTGCTGCCGCAGCACCGAGCCGTCGGCTGCTGCCGCAGCACCGAGCCGTCAGCTGCTGCCGCTGCCCAGCTCCTCGCGTATCGCGGAGACCACCCGGGTCACCGACTGCCGCACCGCCTTGGTCTCGGTGAGGAAGTGCCAGTAGTCGGGGTGGCGGCCCTCCAGCCCGGCGATCGCGCGGTCCAGGCGGGCGACCGAGTCGTCCAGCGGGCGGGCGTGGCGGGGATCGGGCGTGTTACGTCCCGCCATGGCGAGACGCTGGGCATCGCGGATGGCGAACCGGGTGCGGTCGATCTCCGCCTGCGGGTCCTTGGCCACCGCGTCCAGCCGCCGCAACCGGTCACCGGCGGCGGACACCGCCTCGTCGGTCGCGTTGAGCAGGGCCCGGACCGTGCTCAACCGGGCCGTCGCGTCGGGCCACCGCTGCTCGGCACGTGCCGCGGCGGCCTCCGCCAACTTCTCCTCGGCCTGGCGGAGATTGACCGCCGCCTGATCGGGGACGGGCTGCAGATCCTGCCAGCAGGCGGCGGAGAAGCGGCGCCGCAGCTCGCTGAGGACCGGCTCCACCTTCCCGGCGCGGGTCGTCAGCGCCTGGGCCCGTGTGCGCAGTGAGACCAGCCTGCGGTCGATCTCGGCTGCCCGCTCCGGTAGCCGGTCGGCCTCCGCCCGCACCGCCTCGGCGTCCCGCAGCACCCTGTCCGCCCGCTGCAGGGTCTCCGCGACACCGTGGCGCCCGGCGCCTTCGTTGAGCTTGGTCAGCTCCGGGGCCAGGGTCGCGAGCCGGGCCGCGAGGTCATCCGCGCGCAGACCGGAGGCCCGCACCGCGTCCAGGGCGTTGCTCGCCGCGAGCAGCGCCTGCCGGGCGCGCTCGACGGCGGGGGCGAGCCGGGCGAGCTGGGTCTCCGCACTGCCCAGCAGTGGCCCCAGCCCTTGGGCGAACCGGTCGAGCTCGCCCTTCACCCGTACCAGCTCGTCCTTCGCCCGGGTCAGCTGCGTCCGCGCGCCGGCGGCGGCCGACGGCTCCAGGTCGTCATGGTCCAGGTCATGGGCGTCGACGGCGGTGATGTACCCGTGGCTCACCTCGTCGATGCGCCGCCCCAGCGCGGCGAAGTCCTCCACCGCCTGGCGGGCGCGCGGTGAACTGTCCACGGCGATGATCGTCTCGATCGAGATCTTGAGATCCCGCTGAGCCGTGTCCAGCTCGTAGAAGGCCTCGGCGGCCGCGTCCTTCGCCGCCTGGGCGTCGGCCCGCTGGCTCTCCCCGCGGCCCCCGAACCAACGCCGGGTGCCCCCGCCCGCGAAGGCGGCGGGGAGCGCGGCGGCGATCAGCGGCACCGGCAGCAGCATCAGCACCAGGACGTCCTTGACGGCGCAACTGCCACTCGCTTTCGCCTTCGGCCGCGTGTGTGTCGCCGTCACATCCCTCTCCCGTGCCGATCCGCCCCGCCCGGTTCATTCTCCCACCCGGTAAGGACGAACACACGGGTCGATTAGTTCGCACTTCGGACAGTGACTTCCCCGTTGTCGCTGCGGGCCTTCACCACGTGCGGGCTGGAGTCGCTGCGGGGCACGTCCACGGAGACGCTCCCGTTGTCGGCCGACGCGGACACGGCGTACGCCCGCTTGCCCGGCGGCAGGTCGATGTGGACACTCCCGTTGTCGCTGACGGTGTCCACCAGCTTGGGCACGCGATCGAAGGCGAGGTCGATGGACCCGTTGCTCGACCGTGCGATCACGGAGTCCCCGGAGACCCGCTCGGCCACGACGGAGCCGTTGTCGCTCTCCAGGTCCAGCGGCCCCTCGGAGTCACGCACGAGCACCTGCCCGTTGCTGGACGCGAGGGTCAGCGGGGCGGTGAAGCCGGAGGCGGTGACCTGGCCGTTGGAGCCGTCGACGTTGAGGGCCAGGTCACGAGGCACCTTGACCCGATGGTGCGAGCCGCAGTCGCTGATCATCGCACTGCACTTCACGCGGAGTGTCAGCTTGTCGCCCTCCAGCTTCCACACCGGGTCGGGACCGCTGCCGAACAGGACCCACCCGTCGACCTGGCGGGTCACCTCGATCTCGTCCACATCGGCGGGCTCGAGGTCCAGCGTCGAGTTCTCGGCATCGATGGTCAGGGTCTTCCCGGCGAAGGCGAACGACTTGTGCTCGACCGGAGCGTCGTCCACATCCGCACCTCCGCACCCGCTGAGCCCGGCGACGAGAAGGAGGATGCCCCCGGCGGCCACGAGTGCCTTGTTGCGGTTGCGGTTACGGATGGTCATGGTGATCGAGTCCCCCTGCTGCGCGCCGTCGATGTGCCCCCACCGTAGGTACGCACCACCCTCCGCGACGATCCGGACGGCTACCGTCTCCGGGGTGGGGATATCCCCCCTACCGCCCCCGCCAGACCTCGGCACCCACCCCGGCCGTCCCTTGCGGCCCGGGTTGCGGCCGCAGCGGGCAGGACACGCACGGGGTCCTGGCCTGGGCCGGCCTGGGACTGGATTACGGGCGGGGTCCGGGAGCCATGTAACCTGTTCCTTCATCCACGGGTGCGTAGCTCAGGGGTAGAGCGCTGCTCTTACAAAGCAGATGTCGGCGGTTCGAAACCGTCCGCGCCCACCACGGATAGTCGCAGGTGAGAGCCTGTTTCGGCCTCTCGATCCACCCGGATCGGGAGGCCGTTTCCATGATCGAGGCCACATAGAGGCCACATCGCCACAGAATCGTTGTCGTCCGTCACTCGTTCGAGGGATGGACTCCGTGGCCTAGACACGTAGAGTGCAAGGGCGGACGGGGCAGGCGTGACTCCCCACACGCGCCTGACACGCGCCGTCCGATGATCTGTGGTGACCAAGCGGGGAGGCCTGGCTCCACAGAAGCGAGGGCCCCCACCGGTTATGTCGGTGGGGGCCTTCTGCTGTCCAACGTAAACCGCCCCGCGCGCAGAAGCGTGCGGGGCGGGGCGTCTTGACTGAGTCATGCCGCCTAACGGCGCAATGAGGTGGACACGCGAACACCTCTGCACCGCTTAGATGCCGACCCTGTCGGGTGCGGCCGTTCAGATTGACGTGCCAGGGCCATGATCCACAAGGTGTAGGTTCTGCCCTACATACATTCGATCTTGAAGGGCAGAGCGTGGTGGAGTGCCACGCTCCGTCCCCCCGCCCGATTGGGTACTCACCCGCCGCCGGGCCATCGGAGACCGCATCCGTACCGCCCGCATCACCGCCGGCCTCACCCAGGAACGGGTTGCGTTACGCACCGGGATGGACAGGGCCACGTACAACCGCATCGAGCAGGGGCACAGCGCCGCACTCCTCGACTCCCTCATCCTCATCGCTGACGCCCTCGGTGTGGACCTCGCCGATCTCGTCCGGACGTAGCCCCTGCCCGCACCCCGGCCGCCGCCGGCCTCGGGTACGGGCAGGGAGTCTCAGTGCCGGTGGCAGTCGCAGTCACACCGGCATATCTCGAGCGGCCGCTCCCACGAGGGGGCGCCCGGCCGGCGGGTGGTGTGCGGGCCGGGGCACTCGCGGTGCTCGCCGATCCGGCACGCCGCAGTCAGGGCGCCCTTCGCCGGGGCGGTGGTCACCGCTTCGTCCCGTACGGGACCAGGCCCCGCTGCTCCCGGCACGGGGCGCAGGCGTACTGCCGGTACCCAGGCCCGGACGCCTGCTCCACCACGTTGATGAGAACGGCGGTGCCCGACGTCCCCTTGTGCCAGTGGCACCAGCCGTAGCCGGGCTCTGTGAACACGCGGTTGGCGGCAGTAGTCTTCGACATGGCGACGCTCCCAAGGTGTCGTCCGCACCCCCGGGCCGGTGACGCGGCCGCGGGGGTTCTTCGTATCCGTGCAGCGTAGTCCCACCATGCTACGGCGTGCTAGGTATGCCACGTCTCGCGTGACACGGCATGCCATGCCAGCGTGGACGCATGATCGAGTTCGTGCCTGACCAGCCACGATGGCGCCAGGTGGCCGAGGTGATCCGGGCCCGGATCGCTGACGGCACCTACCCGCCGCGGACCCGGATCCCGTCCGTGCTCCAGTTGCAGGCCGAGTTCGGGATCGCTGCGGCCACCGGGCAGAAGGTGCACCGGGCGCTGCGCGAGGAGGGGCTGATCTACACCGAGCCCGGACTGGGCAGCTTCGTCGCCCGGCCAGACGCCTGACCCCGGGCACGACGAAGCGCCCCCCGCCCCGGCCGCGAAGGCCAGGACAGGGGGCGCTCGTTGTCTCGGGTCAGGCGCCGGTGCGCATGTACTCACGTACCAGCTCGTCGATGTCCTCGGGCTCGGGCGGTATCCCCGCCCGTTCCATGCGGTAGATCAGCCGGTTTACCGTCCGGGAGAACCCACCCAGCAGCGAATCGAACCGGGCCTGCCGGCCCCGCAGCTGCCCGTTCTCCTCGTCGACCCGGGTCACCGTTGCCTGGAGCACAGCGAACTTCTGGGCATCTGCCTGCGGCTCCGTCGTCATCCGGGCAATCGCTTCCTGCGCGGCTGCGGTCACCCGTGCCGCGCGCACTGTCGCCCGAGCCACGAAGAACCCGCCGCCGCCGAGGATGCCGCCCGCCGCACCCACCAACCCGATCACTTCCGTGATGCTCACGGGGCCTTGCCTTTCCGGGCCCGGCGCGGCGGTGGGGGGACGGAGTACTCCGGCACCGTGCTGGCCCAACAGATAACCCCAACGTGCGAGGTGAGGTACCACGCGGCCACGAACCCGCCGCGGGCGTAGTCGCCGGTGAGGACGGCGAAGAGATACGCGACCGCCCACACGGACGGCGGTACCAGTGCGGCGTAGAACCCGGCCCAGTCCCGGCCGATGCGTAGGAACGCGCACGACGCCGTGACCGCACCGGCCACGATCCAGAGCCACGCCCACGAGGCGAGGCCGCATCGCTCGGTCAGGAGTTCCAGCCCGGACGGGTCCTGCTGCGGGGTGACGATGAACCCGACGCCCCAGCAGATCTTGCCGATGCCGAGGATGAGGAGGATCTGCCCGCGGCGGCCCAGGTGCTGCCGCAGCCACCGGACCGCCGCCGGCATCAGATGCCCTGGCCGGGGACAACCCGGTCGGTGGCCGGGCGGTTGGGCACGGCGTAGGTGATGCCCCAGGCGCCGAGCACGGCGAGGACGATCGTGACCGTCTCCCCGGTGGTGAGCACCTGGTCCTGCACCGCGGTCACAGCGGCCGTGGCCCCGGCCGCGAGACCCGCGACGAGGGACTTGGCCATGGCGGAGATCTTCATCGGGACTCCTTGAGTTCGGCGACGGCCACGGTGAGCGCGTCGAGGGTGGACTGGAGCTGCTCGATCCGGCCGTGCATGTCCGGGATCCGGCGGCCGCCCTTCTTCGACGCCGCGTCCTGGGTGGGATTGCGGTACGTCCACGGGGCGGCTGCGGCGGCGTCGGCGAGCTCTTCGAGCTTCTTCTCGACCCGGGCCAGCCGGGCATCCTGCGCAGTGGTCAGAGCCACGTCAGGTTCCTCCTGCTTCGGGGGTGTGGTGGTGGGGGTGGTCTTGCCGTTGGCGCGGGCGACGATCCCGGGGAACACGCGCTCCTTGAACTGCTTCACCCGGGCATCACCCGGGCACGAGGTGCCCGACGCGGCCCACTGGGAGTGCAGCCGGTGGTATCCGAACCCCGGATCGGAGTGGGTCCGGCAGATCCGCAGCGGGATGCTGTGCCGCTGGTGCAGCCACACCCCGAGCTTGATGAGCTCCTCGACCTGGGCGTCGGTCCACGGGTCGGTGCCCTTCGTGTTCGATGCGGTCTCGATGCTCACCGCGCCAGTCCCGTCGCTTCGCCGGTTCGCCTGGTAGTTGGCGTCCGCCCGCGTCTCGGTCCCGATGAACTGCCCCAGGTCACCCTCGTAGCTGAGACCGAAGTGGGACTCCAGGTTCGTGGAGTCCCGCCAGTACTCATAGGTCCGCTTCGCGGTCCACGGGGCGATGATGCTGTGCACGATGAACTGCGTCGGCCGGATGGCCGGCTGGCTGTCGCTCTCCGGTTGCAGCTCGTACTTCTTGGCGCCCGGATACCAGGCCATGTGCGTCTCCAGACATGCAAGAGCCCCGGGTCGGCCGACCCGGGGCGGGCGGTGTGGGCTGGTCAGGCCGCTGACTGGTAGGTGATGTGCATGCGCAGCACGTCCCCGTTCAACAGGGTTTTCGGGGTGGTCCCGGTCAGGGTGGTCGACAGGGTAGAGCTGGCATTGGCGGGGAATACCGGCGACATGACGGACGCGTTCCCGGACAGGACGCACTGCCCGTGCCATGCGGACGCGCCGACCAGGCGGGACGATCCGAGGTAGTCAACGCCCTGGTTCGCGGACAGGAACGGAATCGTCCACGTGTAGGCGCCGGACCCGTAGGTCGTGGTCGCCCCCATCGTCTGCTTGATGACCAGCTCGACCCGGCGCCCGATCTTCAAGTACCGGCCGGTGAGGACACCATCCCCGATGTTCGGGGCGGTGGTGGCCGCACCCCATACCGGGGTGTACGCAGTCCACGCGTCGAACATGCTCGCCAGCTGGTCCCGAATCTCCGTGTTCAGCAAGGCCGCAGTGACGGTCTCACCGGTGTTCCAGGTGCGGGGGCCGAACGTCATACCGGCTCCTCGTCGGGTGTCAGGTCGGCGGGCAGCGGTTCGGTGCGGGTCGGGTTCCTCGGGTCGTCGGGGTGCCACCAGAACCGGCGGTCGAGAGCCAGCGCTTCGGCCTCGGCGGCTGCGGTGTCCTCGGGGACGATGAGCGGCACCCAGTCGCGCCGGCACTCCACGCACCCGAAGCGGGGGTCGGCGACGGACACGATCCACGCGGCACCGCAGGCGTCGCACTCGGCGAGCCAGCGTCCGTCATCGATCCGCGCGTACAGGCCCGGGTGGTCAGGCACCGATTCGGTGGGGACGGTGAGGCGGCGGGCCAGGCGGTACTCGGCCCACTTGTAGATGAGCTCCGCCCCAGGAACCTGCGACCAGTCCTGAGGCGTCTGGCCGCGCCGCGGCGGCGGGGGCAAGTAGTACGTTTCCGCGCGCACGATGTCGGCGGGCAGGGCTGGTGGCATGGGTGGTCCGTTCAGTAGGCGAGGCGGGTGGTGTAGTCGAGCTGGGAGTACAGGGGGTCGCCCAGGATCCACACGGAGTCGGTGCTGCTGGCCGAGGTGCGGAACGTGATGTGGTGGCCGACGTCTCGGAGCGTCTCGGTGTAGCCCTCGACCGTGGCCTGTAGCTCCGTGGCGGGTGCCTGCGCGGGCAGGTCGTACACGGTGAAGAAGGAGCTGATGTCCGCATCGAGGATGTCCTGATAGGTCGGCATGGTGTACGCCTCGATCGGGACTTCCCGCAGCTCGGGGCCGGGGTTGGCGTAGCGGGACACCAGCCAGTACGCGGCGTCCGTCACGCTGTTGTCCGTCATCTTCAGCAGGGTCAGCTGCTGCGGGTACGACCCGAAAGCGAGTACGGACGAGGGGGCGGTCACCGTCTGTGTCGCCCCGCCCGGGCGCGACGCCTGCACCTCGTTGACCAGCTTCTGGTCATCGTCGGCCAGCTCGATGCCCGGCTCCAGGTCGGCGTAGGCGATGGCGAACACCTCGGACAAGGGGGACGGGTTGTAGCGCAGGTCACGGGACTGGTAGGCCAGCCCGTAGAAATCGCGCTCCGCATACAGGCGCCCCGACTCCGTCGCCTCGACCTCCCGGAGCCGGGACACCACGCTGGCACCGCCAGGCCCTTGGCTGGCGACCGGGTCGTGGGTGGATCCCAGGACGGTGACCGAGGGCAGGCCGGCGTACCGGGCGAGGCGCTCGACCCGCGTGTCCGCCGATTCCCCGGAGAACCCGGTGATCGCGTTGTAGGACGCGGCGTACACCGAGCCGCACGGACCGGTGGCCAGGTGCAGGGACAGGTGGGCGATCTGCCCGGTCCACAGCCGGCCGCCGCGGTAGCCGCCCACGTACAGGGTGCGGGTGTCCTGTGTCGTCGGGGTGGGCAGCGTCCCGCCGACGGCTACCCCGTCGACGTAGACGCGCTTCGCCGACCCGTCGTAGACGATGTGGTGCCACACGTCGTCGGCCAGGTTCGCGCTGGTTGTCGTCGTGACGACGAGCGGGTTACCGGCCTCCACCGTCAGCTTTCCTGCCGAGCTCAAAGCGAGGACGAGCTGGAAGTCCAGGTTCGAATCGGTGATGCCGCAGATTGCTTGGCTGACCGCAGCCGTCTTGATCCAGACCTGAATGTGCGCCAGCCACGAGGTGGAGTCCTCGACCATCTGCGGACCGAGGTCCCCGACGAGGTACCGGCCGGCCGAGGCGGACACCGGGCTGAATGTGGGTGCGGGCTCTCCCGTCTCGGGGACGCCCTCGCCGCCGAATTCGAGCAGACCGCCCACCCCGACCTGAGTGATCGCGAGGGCACCGACCCCGGAGCCGGCGACCGATCCGGCGGTCGTCGACTCGGCAGGCTCGGACAGCGGGTAGTAGGCGGCGGGGAAGCTGTACATCCCGGTCGTGGTGTCGACAGTCAATACTTCCATGCCGAGCATCGACCGTAGCTCGGGCAGCCGGTTGAGGCGCTTGAACAGGTCCGTCGCCGAGATGGTGACCTTGCTGAGGAGACCCTCCCATGTGATCGGCCACTCGTTGACCATGCCGTAGAAGCGGGGGTAGACCTGGGCGCCGACGAGATCCCATTCCGCGACGTCCCCGGTACCGCCGGTCCGTGAGGTGCTCAGCGTCATGATGAGCTGCTGCGTGGCCGCCCAGCCGGGTGTGGCCAGGGAGCGGCGTACCGTCCAGTCCCAGCCGTCCGGGCTGGTCTCCCAGTACACCGTTCCGGATGACTCCCGAATCCGCAGCCACAGGTGATCGATCCCCGAGTACGGCAGGTCGACCGGTGTCGCGTCGAAGAACGACACGAAGTTCACGCACCGCAACGTCTGTGTGACCACGTTGAGTTGGAAGCCCAGCCGCGTGCCGCTCGTCGTCCCGTCGAGGATGAAGTGCGACAGAGCGGCCGAGCTGCCGTTCGCCTTCGGGGCGGTTGTCATGCGGGCGCACACCGACGCGCCGGGCAGGGTCCACGACCGGGCTGACTGCACGCCGGCCGAGCCCCCCGGGGACAGCGGGATTCGCAGCCGCCCGTTCACGATCGTCGACCCGCCGTAGCGGTTCGTCCAGAGCGCGGCGTCGATCGCCGGCCCGTCGAATGGGTCGCCCATCTGCGATAGCGGCCACGGCGCCGGACCCGATCGGGTCGGCATGACCGCTGCGCTGACCCGGATCGGGGCGTTGCGCCGGACGTAGGGGTGGTACGGGCTGTTGGGATTGCCCGGGGTGAGCGCACCGTCCGCGTTGTCCAGGGTCATGGTGGCCGTGCCCGGCTGCGTTTCGGACAGCTCATCCGACGCCCCCCGGGTAATGGCCACTCCTTGGATCATGTCGACGCGGGGGGTGATGTCCGTCCACGTGATCGACCACGGGGCCTGAACGAGCCCGCCCCACCCCATCTCCACCAAGACCGGCACCGGCTACCTCCCCACGCTGAAGTTGACCGTGGCGCCCTGCGCACGGCCGTACCTGACCAAGACCTTCTGGAACTCGCGCGCCACTGCCACCGGGTCCATGGCATTTCCGATGGTGATCGGAATGTGGTAGACCACCCCACCGGCGCCGGTCCCTACGACTGCGGGCCGGCCGATGACCGGGCGCGCGGCCGCGATTCGGTTAGTGACCGCACCGAGCGCCCGGTCGATGTAGGGAATGCCCTCGACCAGGCCGACGGCCAGGCCTCGGGCGCTGTTGACCCCATCCGGGATCAGCTTCTTCGCAGGTGACGAAATGCCCAGCGCCTTGCGGATAGCCTTCTGCATCGCCTTGGCGATCTTCATCATCTGGTCTTCGATCGCCTTCTGCTGCGACGCCAGTCCCGTCAGGATCCCCTTCCCGGCCTGCTTGCCCGCGTCATAGAGGGCGTCCGCCGAGACGGAACCCAGCTTGCTGGACTGCTTATTGATCGCGTCCTGTGTGGCGTTCAGCGCCGCGATGGTGCCCTTGCTCGCACCCGTCAGAGTCGACGCGTAGGCGTGCCCGGCCTCCGGCCCCATCTCGATGATCTGCTTCAGCAGGTCGCCGCGCAGGCCCTTCTTCCGGAGCAGGTCGATGTAGCGGGTGAACTGCTGCATCACGGCGAGCTTGCCCTTGAGGCCGGCCAGGACGCCGCCCCCGCCTGCGGTCAGCGATTCCTCACCCAGCGACGACAGGCCCGCTTCGCCACGTGCCTGGTTCTGCACGCTGGCCGCGAACTCGCGGGCTTGCGCCAGCTGCGCGGTGATCTTGTCCCGCGCAGTCGCCAGAGTTTGCAGCTTCCTCGTGTCCCGGGTGACCATCGCGACCAGGTGGCTGTCCTTGGTCGTCTTGACGCCCTTCCACGCCGCCCAGATGTCCGCCACCAGATCCTTCGCCGTAGCGGAGATCTTCGACTTCTCGCCGGTCAGACCGAGGACCAGGCCCTTCCCCACGTCCTTCATCAGGGCGCGCATCTTCTTCGACGGCGACGCAATCTCCAGCTCCGCCCGGACACCGGCCGTCACCGCGGACGCCATACCCCGGGCCGCACCGTCCACCCCGGCCGCTGACGCGCGCAGTCCGACCTGGAGACCACGGCCTGCCTCGGCCCCGGCACCGGCCATGTCACCGCCCGCACCGCTCACAGTGGAGGCCATCCCGAGCCGGCCCTCGTTGATCGCGTTCATGAACGCGACGCCGTACTTCGCCACGGACTTCGCCTTGACGACGTACTCGTTGTTCGAGACCCGGGCCACGATGCTGTCGGACGTTCCCGTGCCCGGGCCCCGCACCATGCCGCCGCCCGGATAGCCGACCAGGCCACCGTCCGCGTACTTCAACTGCGCGCCGTAGGACCCGGCCTTGCGGGCCGCGCTCGCATCCCCGACCACCACGTACCGGGTGGTGATCGTGACGGACCGGTCCCGCAGGTTTGCGAGGGCGCCTTGCGCTTGCGCGATCTTGTTTTGCAGGTCGGAGATCTCCGCCCGCACCTTCGCCCGCCGCGAGTCCGGGACCCGCGCCAGCTTCGCCTTCGCCGTGGCGAGCTTGCCCTCCAGATCCTCGATGTTGCCCTTGAGCTTCGCCGTCTTGTCCGGCGTCCGCAGGATCTGATCCGCGAGGGCCGCGGCCTCGGTGCGGTTCAGGCCCATGGCGTCGGCCGACCGGATCAGCGCGGCACGGCCCCGGGCATAGATCCCGTTGACCGTCTCCCACGAAGCGCCCGACTCCCGGGCCTGCGCCGCCGCCTCATCCGTCTTGGCCGCGAGGTCGTTCAGCGCGGTCGCAGCCTCCCGCGACTTCTCCGAGTTGAGGTTCAGCTTTCCGCCCGTGAGCGACAGCGCGGACTCGTGCCCCTTGATCGCTGTGGTGGCCGCATCGATCGATGCCTCGAACCCGATCATCCCGCTGAGGCCGGCACGCTGCACGTTGCTAAGAGCCTGGATCGCCTGCCTGAGCCCATCCGCGGACGCCTTCTGTGCGTCGAGCTTCTGCTGCACAGCGGTCGCCTGCGCACCGAACAGGCCCATGGACTGCTCGATGAGCTGCTGCTCGAAGGCCGCACCGGCGAGCGCGTCCTGGTACTCGGTGAGCTTGCTGTTCAGCCCGGACGTCGACATGCCCGCCGCGGTCATCTGCCCCTTGATACGGGACAGGGCCGCCGCCGCGAGGTCACCCTTGCCGCTGGACACCATAGAGGCGAGGCTCTTGTCGAGCGCCTCGACCTCCTTCTTCATGCCCCGCACCGAGCCCGGGTTCTTTTCCCACGCCTTGAAGAAGTCGTCAGCCGACCGGGAGCCGGCCGCGAGGACATTGAGCGACTTCAGGAGGCTGCCCATGTCCTTGCCGAAGACACGCGCGGCTTCCCCGGCGACCTTGCCCGACTGGGCGAACTGGCCCAGAGACGACGTCATCTTGTCGATGTCCGCCGGCGCTTCCTTCCCGACCTGCGACAGCTCCATCATCGTGATGACGAGCAGCCCCACACCCGTACCCGCAGCGGCCAGCCGGGCACCGCGAGACATGGCACCCCACGCCGCGGTGACCGCAGCCATACGGCCCGGTGCCGCAGCAGCGGCCGTCTGCATCGCGAGCAGCTGCACACCGAACGCGGCCACCGCCGTCCTTGCTGCGGCCAATCCCAGGGCCGCGAGCTTCATCGCCTTGATGGCGATAGCGAGCTGGAGCATGGTGGCGATCGCGTCCGGGGGGACAGCGGCCACGATCCCGGCCAGCCCGTTGACAACCTGGAGCATGCCGACGCCGACGCCGGAAGCACCCTCCAGGAGGTTCATCAAGGCGGTGCCCACGGTCCGCAGGGTGTCCGCGACGGCCGGGCCCTGCGCCTTGGCGTAGGCCATGAACTCGGACACCCCGCCGCCGACCTTGCCGGTGTCGGTGTTCTGCATCAGCCGGACCAGGGCCGAGTTCACCCGCGCCAAGGTGCCCGTCGCGAATTCGGTGAACCGCCGGTTCAGGCCGTCCAGGCCGGGGGACGCCATGCCCCCGGCGAGGATCGTCAGCATCCGGTCGAGCTCACGGGACGTGCCCTTGACCAGCCCCGTCGTCGCGGGCAGCGCGGCGTTGAACAGCGCCAGGCTCTTGATGACGGGGCCCATCGTGTCCTCGGCGAGGCTGGCCGACCACGCCTTGTACTCGTCCTTCAGCACCGACAGCTCGGCCGCCGCGCGCCGCGTGGCCGGGGGCATGTCCGCGAGGCTCCGCACGTACTCCAGCTGTGCGGTGATCGCAGCCTCGGACGTCGCGCCTGACTTCTTGACCTCGTCGGTGTACTTCTTCTCCGCTTGCGCCGCCTCGACCATCGCGGCGACCTGCGGGCCCAGCGCCACACCGAACGCAGCAACAGCGACAGCGGCCGCGCCGGCGGCCGGGGCGATCGGTGCCAGAGACGCAGCCATCGGAATTGCGGCCGGCGCCAGGCTGATCAGCGCACCCTTGAGCTCCTTGAGTGCCCTTGCCCCGAGGTTCGTGTCCCGCTGCATCGAGGCCATGCGCTGCGTGGTGCTGTTCCCGAACCGACGCATGGCCGCGTCACCATCGATCGACGCGATCAGCATCCGGCGACCGAGCCGGTTGGCGTTGTCGCCGATCTGGTCCAGGACCCGGGAGATCTGGTCACGGCCGTCGAGCAGGAACGTCAGGCGAGTTGCCACGATCACTCACCTCCGGATTGCTGCTGGGCTCGCTGGTGGGCATCCAGCCAGCAGACGAGCACGTAGAAGTCGTCGACGAGCTGCCGGTCGACGACGTGGGGCGGCATGTTCAGGAGGTGGGCGAAGAGTCCGAGGTACTCGGTGCGGAGGACGGCGACGTCTTCTTCGCAGATTTCGTCCGCGCGGGTGCGGCCGCCGTCGGAGCGGCGGCCGGCGCGGAGCCTTTTCCCTCGGCCGCCTCGGCCTGGCACTTGTCGATGTAGGCCCTCGCGTGATCCGCGTCAGCTGCGGCATTCGGCACCTCACGCAGCGCCTGAGTGACCGCGTCGACAGTCAGCTCAGGGTCGACACCCAGCAGCCCGAACGCTCCGTCCACCCACGCCTCGACCTCGGTCTTGTCGTACCGGGTGACCATCTCGTCCACGCCCGGGTCGAAATCGCCGAACCGCAGCGTCGGGGCGTGGCGCTTACGCAGCACCCAGACCACGGCGCGCATCGCGTCGAGATCTTCCTCGGTCAGCCCCTCCTTGACGGCCGGCCACTTCATGTCGACGGTCCGCGCCACGATCGACGCCTCCGACGCGAGGAGCGTCCGGGCGTCGTACTCCTCAGGCTCTCCACCGGCAGGGGTGTAGACGATGATCAAGGGATGCTCCTATTCGATGCGGCGGCGCACGTCGTCCAGGACGCGGGCCACCTCGGATTGCATGCGGGGGGTGTGGGCGCGGACCGTCTTGTCCCACCACAGGGGGGTCGTGTTCTGCTGGGCCCAGCGCCGCTTGTTGCCGAACGTCGGGTGCCTGAGCCGCCCCTCGTTCAGGCGGTTGACGACACCCATGGGAATGTCCGGCGGCAGCAGGGCCTTGTCGAGCCAGACCCGGGCGCCGGGGTTCCCAGCCGTCCGGACGCTGATGCGGACCGCGGCGGCGATCGCGGCCCGCAGTGGGCGCGTCGTTGGCGACGGGCCACCACGCTTCCCCGATCCGCGGCCGGCCGACCGGATCGACAGGCCGTGGATCGTGGACTGCATGTCGGTGCGCAGCGGCTCGGCCGCGCGCCGAATGCGGCGCTGCATGGACGAGCGGACGTTCTCGTGACCGGCCGCCCTGAGCTTCCGTTGCAGCTCCAGCAGCTGGCCGGTCCCGACGATCTGGAAGGAGGCGGGCATCCCGGCCTCCGATCAGAGCGTGATGTCCGTGCTCATGTACTCGATGACGGTGGGGTTCGTCCCGTCGTACAGGCCGGTGAAGCTGAGCGTGGGCTTGACGACGTCGAAGCCTTCGACGGTCGGGGGTGCGTCGTCGAAGCGGATCGCCGGGAGCTTGATCGTGAACCGCTCGAAATGCGTCGCCGCGATCAGGGGGCCGGTGAAGTCCCAGACCAGCGCGGTCGCGGCGTCCGAGGTGTGGAGGTCGTCGAGGATCGTGTCGACGTAGTCCATCTCGATGCTGCCGGTGATCTTCACCTGGTCGTTCGCGATGGGCTCGGCTTTCAGCCCGGCGGCCCCGGCGTAGAACCGCTCGGTGGCCTGCGGCCGCTCGATTTTGATCGAGACCTTGCGGACACCGTTGCGCGCCACCTCGGACGCGTACACCCCGGTCTTCAGGGACATCTGCCCGAAGTGGAAGGGAGCCATCGCCGGGTAGCTTGCCGAGGCCAGGACGCTGGTCTCTTCGACGTCCTTGCTGTCGATCTCGAAGCTCGCGGTCAGCATGCCACCGACCTCGCACGAGAACTCGGCGCTGATCACCTTGCAGCCCAGGAAGTTCTTCCTGGTCACGACCCCGGTCGTCAGGGGGACGCCCTTCTGAATGGTGAGGCTCTTGCCGGCCGTGTCCGCGAGGATGTGCGTCTGCAGGTACGCCGAGGTCGCCGCCTGCTGAGCCGGGGTCACCGTCGTGCCCATCAGGCTCTGGAGCAGGACCCCCATCGCCTTGTTGGTGACCTCCATCTCCAGCGACCCGGACGCCTGCCGCTGCGTCACCACACGCCGCGAGGACAGCGGCACCAACCGACCCGCCGCGATGCCGGCGGACTGGGCCGTCGTCTTCTTGAGCTGGAGGGACTCCTTCGTGAACTCGATGAACTTCGCCGGGGCCACAAAGGTGCCGTACGTCGTCTCGGCCGCGATGCCGACCTGCGCGCCGAGCCCGGATCCGATCGCCATGGGTCAGCCCTCCTTCGAGGTGGGGACGGCCTTGGCCGCGACGGAAAGCTTCTTCGGGGCGACGACGGGCGGCGCCTCGTCCCGGGGCTCCTCGACCGCCTCCCACGCGGTGGGCTGACAGACGTAGCCGTCGTACCGCTCGTCGGGTACCTCGACCAGCTCGTCCGGCTCGATGGTCCTGTTGCCGAGCTCCGGCACGGTGACCGGCTCGGCGCCGATGTAGCGCACTCGCGCCATGGCGTATCTCCTCAGGTGGTAGGTGTTCAGATGCGGGCGCGGTACGCCACGGTGAAGACGAGGCCGGCCAGGGCACCGTCCGGGCCGTTGTCCTGGATCAGGGCGCCGGCGGTCAGCTCGGACCACAGGACGACGCCACCGAGCGTGGGTGCCTCCGGGCGGCCGGTCGTGGCCCGGAGCTCGAACTCGACCACGGCCAGCAGTTCGAAGACCCGCGCGCGGCACAGGGCCATGTCCTCGTCCCCGGCCCGAGTCTCGAGGTAGCAGGAGATGGTCGCGTCCTCGTCGCGTTGGCGGGCGCCAGCGCCAGCGAAGCGCTGCTGGATCTCGGCGGCCTGCTCCGCCCCGGGGGCCCAGCCGACGTACAGCCGGTCGGGCTCGCTGAAGTTCGTGGCCGGTGGCGGCCCGTCGATGACCCGGACCTCGGTCAGGTCGTTGGCCGTTTCGAAGCGGACGACGAGGGCGTTGATCGCGGCGTGCGCCGCCGAGGTGGCCATCAGCCGACCGCCGGCGGCAGCTTGAACGGCTCCAGCAATTCGAGCACCCGGTTGGGCACTGCGTACCCGAACCCGGGCACCGGCTCCGTCACCGCGTAGTCATCAGAGCTGGACGCTCCGCGCGCCGGGCCGTTCTTCGTCCGCCACAGATGCTGTAGGAGCAGCAGCGCCGCGAGCTTGATGGAGGGCGGGACCTCGGCCCGGCCTGCGGTGTAGACCGCCGTCCACGGGCCGCAGGAGAACACAGAGCGGTCCGAGTACCCGACCACCCCGGACGGGCCGTCCACGTGCAGCCTGGCCACGTCCACGGCCGTCCCCCCGGTCTGCACCGGAGTCAGCGACGTCACGGACAGGACCGGGGTCTGGAGGAGCACCACAGCCGGACCCTGCCCGGCCACCGTCTCCGTGACCTCCCGCTCCTCGACCACACCCACGTAGCCCTCGATGACCGAGGTCAGCGCGTCGATGTACAGCTGTAGCTCCGTGTCAGACGCAGTGGTACGGAGGTTGAGCTGGGCCTTCGCCTCGTCCAGGGTCAGCAGCGCCACTGGTGTCCTCCTCTACCGGGTCTCGCGCCGGGGCGCCGTCGTCCGCTTCCGCGCCCGCTCCGGCCGGGCTGCGGTCGTCTCCGGGGTGTCGGGTTGCTCGTCGCGGACCATGACGGCGCGGACACCGTCAGCCCACTGGGCCGCCTCGGCGCCGGGCAGGTCCACGACCTCACCCGGCGCCCACGCGAACCCGCGGCCCGACACGCTCGTCAGCAGTCGGATACGGGCCACGGGTCAGTCACCCAGACCCTGGTGCAGGTTCCGAACCTCACGCTCAGCCTGCGACTCGGCCGACTCGATGGCCTTGTCCTGGGCGTCCTTCAGCGCCTTGACGTCCGGGTCCGGCTCGGACGAACCAGCACCCTCCGGGGTGCTCGCCACCCCTCGGGCCGCCACGTCCACCGCGCTGGCCGCCTGCTGGCCGAGCTGTTCCTTGGCCGCGGCGATGGCCACGTCCTTGTCGCCGATGAACTCGGGGTGGGTCTGGTCCATGCTGCCGTCCGCGCGGCGCGACGCCATGACGATGCGGTCATGGTCACCCTTCTCCGCTGCGGCCGGGGTCGGCTTGTCCTGGAGCACCGACGATTCGGCGCCCTCCTTCTTCGGCGTGATCGCCATTTCCTACTCCTTCTGTTCCGTGGCGTGCGGGGGGTGCCGGGTCAGGTCGCGCTGTTGCGGTACGCCTTGTACGCGGCGGTGTCCTGCGGGGTGCCGTCCGCCCGGGCGAACCCGAGGAATCCCACCTGCAGGTAGTCCGCGTACCGCTCGGCCAGGCGCAGCATCTGCACGTCCTTGACGTCACGGATCAGGTAGCCGGCGAAGAAGTCTCCGAAGAGGATGGACTTGGCGTTCGCGGCCATGACGGGCATGTCCTGGTTCACGACGTAACCGTGGCCGAGGATCCCGTCCGGAACGCCGACCTGAATCGACGGCTCCCACAGCGGACGGTTCTGTCCGTCCTTGAGCTTCCGGACCGACGCGAGGGTGGCGTCGTTCAGCATGAACCGCTGGCGGCCGGAGGACCGGTACGCCGGGTCGATGCTGTGGATCAGGTCGATCAGGTCGTCGTACGTGACCGATGTGGTCTGCCCGGTGCCGCCGGTCTTCCCGATGGCCGCGTTGGTCTGCACGCCCTCCGGCTGGGCGGACCCGGTGCCGGTCGTGAAGTGCGTGTTCTGGATCCGGCCGATCCGCTCACCGAGCTTCCGGGGCAGCCACGTCTCGATGTCGAACGCGGAGTCCTGGAGCAACTGGAGGCTGACGCGCACGAGCTTCGAGGTGTACATGAACGCGCCGATGTCGGCCTGGCCGATGGTCACGTCCTGCTCGGTGACCTGGGAGTTCTCGGCGAGGATCGCGCCGACGTTCGCCGTGTCGTCGTTCGTCGGCCACGGCAGCGTCGCACCGGTCGATGTGGTGATGACCTCGGACACCTCGCGCATCGCCCCGTAGAACTTCATGGCCTCGACCATCTTGGCCCGGAACTCCGGGGGCACCAGGTATCCGCCGGCCGCACCGGTGGCGACGCCCTGGGCGCGGAGCTCCTTGCCGTCGACCCAGCCGGTACGCAGAACGGTGCGCTCCTCGGCGGTCAGCTCGCTGGTGCCATCGCGCATCCACGACCGGTACGCCGCGGTGTACGCCTTCACCCCGTCCTCGCCTCCGTGACGGGACCGGGCCTCCTCGGCCTCCTCGGTGTCCGCCCCGGGGGCGACGATCTGCGAGTAGTCGACGGACGCGAGGCGCTGGTGACGCTCCTCGGTCTCGATGTCCTTGGACAGGGTCTCGACGTCAGCCAGGGCCGCGTTCCACGCCCGCCAGTCCTCGGCGGACAGCGGCTTGTCGTCGCCGCGGGACTGGAACTCCTGCGCCTTGTCCCACGCCTGCGCGCGCTTGTCGAGCAGGGTCTGAAGGTTGGGCATTGTGCCTCCCAGCACGAAGAGCCCCACCGCCGAACGGCGAGGGGCTGAGAGCGGATGTGAGAGCGGCTACCGTGCGAGCAGGTAGCGGGCGGCGAGCGCCTCCATGCGCATCGCCTGACGGCCCCCAGTGGTCTCTCCCGGCTGGGTTGCGTCACCGCGACGAGTGGGCGCGGGGCCCGGCTCGTGGCGGAAGTCGTTGAGTTCCGGGCGGTACTTCGCCCGGCGGTTGAAAGCGTCATCGCTCCCGCGCGCAGCCAGGGCGACTCCGACAGAGCGGAGACCGGCGTCGGTGTCCTCGTAGGCGGGGAAGGTGACAGCGGACACCTCGAAAAGCCGCACTTCGCGGATGATCCGCAGCTCGGCCTCGGCCTTGTCGCCGTCGACCGTCTCGACGTCGACCATCTCCCAGTCGTCCTTGACGACCTGGAACCCGAAGCTCATGCCGGTGATGTTCCGGTTGTCGAGGTTCACGATCAGGTCACCGACGTAGGAGAGCCGCTCGTCCAGGTCCGAGTTGACGGCCAGGCCGATCTGGTCCTGCGTCAGGCGCAGGCTCCCGGCCGACACGCGCGAGACGACGAGCCGGGTGTCATGGTCGACGAGGTACCGGGAGTCGCCTTCGCTCAGGGTCTTGGTGAACGCCCCGTCTGCGATCTCCTCGTAGAACCCCCAGGTCAGCGGGTTGCCGATCGCGGTCCGGCTGTTGAACACGGCGGCATGCCCGAAGAACTGGCGGGCGCCGCCCTCGGTCGCGCGCAGCGCCACATCGGCTGCGGAGAGCGTCAGGTCACGGCGCTCAGTCGTCTTCGGCATCGCTGCCCTCCTTCGTCTCCGGCATAGCCATCAGGGCCGCCGCCTGGGCGAGATGGTCGGCGGCGCGCGCCGCCCGGTCCGCGTCCGGCGGCAGGTCCGCCGGCGCCTTGACGCTCGGGTCGTAGCCCAGCGGTGCCATGTACAGCGGCTGAAGGCGCATGTCGCCCTCGGGGCCCTCGATGGGCGGCAGGTCTTCCAGCGCGAGGATGTCGTTCGCCGAGTAGGCGCCGCTGTCACGCATCGCCCGGTAGAACGTCGCCCGCGCGCTGGAGTCCCCGCGGAGCAGCCCACCGAGCTGGTACTTCGCGTACACGTTCTTGGGCAGCAACTCCTTCGTGACGCGCTGCTCTGTCGGCGTCAGCCACGTCGGAGCGAGGTCCCACGTCACGAAACCTTGCGCCTGCTGCTCCAGCCCCGTGCCCCACGACGTGCTCTTCTCCGTCGACATCAGGAGGAACGGCGGCACCCCGAACATGCGGGACACCTCGGTCACCTGGAACATGCGGGACTCCAGGAACTGGGAGTCCTTGTACGGCATCGTCACCGGGTGAAAGGACGCGCCGGAGTCGAGAACCGCCACGTCGTGCGCCGACTGTGACCCGCCGTAGCGCGCCTTCCAGCCCGCCTTCAGCGCCGCCGCCTGGTCCGGCTTCAACCGCTGCTCGGTCTGCAACACCCCAGAGATCATGTTCCCCGAGCCGTACAGCCGCCCCGCCGCACGCTCCGCAGCGATACCCAGGCCGATACCCTGCGCCGCCGCACGGATCGGCGAGCACCCCGTCACCCCGTCGTATCCCAGCGCCGGCAGATGCAGGATGTCCGCGGACGTCCGTCGCACCCTGCCGCCGTTGTCCGTCTCAACCCAGAACACCTTCCCGCTGGGGTTCTCCGGGGTCGGCTGCTCCTTGTCGACCTTCACCCGGTCCGGGCGGATCGGCCACAGCTGCACCACCGCGCCGGCCCCGTTGGTCACCTTCTGCACGTAGGCGTTGCCCCACAGCAGACGGTGTACGTACACCAGCCGCCACAGCTCGAAGCGCGTCAGCTCCGGGTGCGGATCCTCCAGCAGCGCGACCTCCGCGCGATCCTTCGTCCCCACCGTGTACGTATGCAGCGGCAGCGACGCGGACACGTTCGCCACGACGGACACCGCCCGCCACACCGCGGGCATCGTCAGGGCGCCCGTCTCCGTGACGTTGACACCCGCCTCGACCGGCGCCCCACCGCCCAGCAGCTCGGACAGAGACGACGCCGTCAGGGGCGTCGTGGGGGACTCCACCGACGCGCGCCGCTCGAACATCCCGAAGAGGCTCACGAGGTCGTCCCCTTCCGCTCAGCTTGCTTCCGCTCGACGGCCAGCACCCCGAGGGCGCCGGCCAGGACCAGCGCAGCCGGGACCGACCACATGCCCACGCCCGCCACGACGGCGAGCACGAACACGACTTCCAGCACGAACAGCGCCACGTTCACCACAGGTTCGGCGCCCCTTCCGGCTCGACGTCCGCGCGCTCTGCGTGACCCCACACGGCGAGCGTGCAACCCACCAGCGGACTGATGTCCACCGAGACGCCCCGGCGGGCCCAGCCCCACCCGTCACCGATCGGCCGCTTGTCCGCGCCCGCCAGCGCGGTAGCAAGCGGCGCCTGATCGAGGTGCACGATCGCCTGCTCGGCCACCCCGTCGAAGAACTGGCCGGCCGCCGCAGCGACCTGCCTCGTCTTCGGGATGAGCAGCAGAGCGTCCACCTCGTCCTCGCTCAGCCCTGCGTCCCGCAGCGCCTTGCGTACCGCGGGCACCAGGGACCCGGCGGGGCCGCCCTCGTCGATGACGACCGCGCACGGCTGCCACTTCGTAACGAGCTCGGCCAGCCGCTCCGGCGCCCACCCGGTGCCGGGCCGATGGTCGATGACCTCCACGTGCTTCGCGTCGCCGTTCGCTCCGGCCGCACAGATCGCCGTGTGCGAGCGCTCCGGCGTCGTGTCGAGGGCGAACGCCACCGGGTCCGCCATGCTGCTCGTACCGTCCGCCAGGGCCCGCCACACGTCCTCGTCGATGACCCGCCACGTGTCCTCCCCGTCGCTGGGGTAGTCCCCGACGCCGAGGCGCTCACGGGCGAAGATCTCGTCACTCATCGTCAGCCGCTCCCGCTCCGTGTGCTCCAGCGTCAGGCGATATCCCAGCGCCGGGTTCGCCTTGGCCACGGACAGTGGCGACAGCGGGTCGTCATGGTCGGTGCACCCGGGCGGGCACTCCCGCAGGTGAGGGTCGATCGACCACTCCATGTACGCCAGCGACGGGTCAGGCTGCCCCGACTCCACCGCAGCAAGCGCACGACGACGCAGGCGGGCCAGCTGCTGCGACGGCGAACCGATTCCCGCCGACCCGAAGTACCAGACCTGCGGGTCCTTCACCGCGGCCATGGTCGGCATCAGCGCGCCCATCGCGTCGTCACCGAGGATCATGTCCTCGTCCAGGATGTTGCAGTTCCCAGTGAACCCGCGGCCGGAGCCGCCGGAGCGGGCCAGGAACCGCAGCCGCTGCCCCGTGAGGAGCTCGATGGCCTCCTCGCCGGTCGTCCGGCGGATCGCCTTGACGCGCTTCCGCAGGCCGTCAGTGTTCGTGACCAGCGCAACGATGCGCCGGAACGCCTCAATGCTCGTCTTGAACTCATGGGCCGAGTGCAGGATCAGGCGCTCGCCGCCGACGAACAGCCCCCAGAGCTCGCGGGCTTCGATGATCCCGCCCTTGCCGTTCTGGCGAGGGACGTTCACCGCGACCTCGAACGCCGACCACGAGCCGTCAGGCCGCTCGCCCAACCCTACGTGCAGCGCGTGCTGCTGCCAGTCGTCGAGGATCAGGCCAGCGTGGGCGGCCAGCTCGATGGCCTCCTGCCCCGCTGACGACGTGTACGGCGGTGCGGTGAACACCCGAGGACGCTGAACACCGCTCTGACCTGCGGTTTTGTCAGGCGCCACGGCGCTGGGCCCGTCGATCAGCGAGGTCATCGAGGACGTCCCCCTCTGTCGCTGGCGGCGCGAGGTTGCGCAGCTTGGCCATGATGGCGGCCAGCTTGTCGGCAACCATGGCCTGTGATGTCGGAGCGTCACCGGAGCCGAGGTTGTCCAGCACCTCGGCAAGCTGGATTGCGACGGCGGACATGCCGGGAGACACCGAGGTCACTCCGAGTTTGTCAAGCTCTTCGCGGATCTTGTCAGCGATCATGACCGACCCCCGTCACGCAGTGTGATGTCACAGAGAGTGAAGCCACTATTTACCCGAGCCGTTGGATTCGCGAATTAGTGGCTCGAAAAATGGCCGCGCAAAAAACAGGGCGACAAGGGCGTTTGGGTCGCCCGGTAGTGCGCTGAAGTTTTGATCCAGCTCCTCCCGCCGGCGTGCTCGGCCGGTCGCGAGGCGTGGTCACCAGGTGCGTGATGCCTGCCTGGTCACGGGTCGTGATCCGCCCTTGCGCCGGTCCCGATACCAGCGGGTGACCACAGCCTCCATGGCTGGCTGGCGCATGTCTCGGACCCTCTGACGGACGATGTGCTCACCGGGGTCGACGGTGACGATGCGTGCGTTGAGTCGCTTGTAGTGCGCGCGAGCCTTGGCCTGCGGCATCGTGTGGATGAGATAGACGTCGACCTGATCCAGGTGGCGCTCTGCCTCGTGGATGGCTGCCTGCCTGGCCCGGTGGACTACCCGGAGTAGTGCCGGGTGGTGGTCGTGGTGGTCTGCTCCTGGGCCGGCCATGGCGAGCGCCATCAAGTCGAGGTCGATGACGATGTCGCACGCCTTGGCGTGGGCCTGGATGTAGCTGCTCTTCCCTGCGCCAGGCGGGCCGGTGACGACGATGAGCACGGCGTCACTCGTAGGGCTCGATGGTGGCCCCGTGCAGGGGGTCCTCCGGCGTGCGGTCGGCGAGCAGGTGCTCGGTGGATGTAGCGATGATGCAGGCGCCGTACTCGTCGGGGGTGTAAACGCAGACGAACCCGCCAGGGGTGAACTCGGCTCCGCTCCAGGTGCGGCCGTCAGCGAGCCGTACGAGGAATGGGATCGGGGGCGTGGGTACGGCCATGGTCACCACTTCCGTGAGGGTCAGGATGTGCTGAGGTCGACGCCGTAGCGCACGGTGTCGCCCTCGTGGATGCTGTCCACTGCGAGGGTGACGCCTTCGATCTCCACGTGGTGCAGCCCGTAGGCGCAGTGCGTGACGCCCGTCTGGGCAGTGGACTCGGTCAGGCGGTCAAGTGCGTCTGCGAGGCGTCGCAGTGCTGCCGCGTCCATGAGGCTGGCCATGGTCACCATCTCCGTGAGGCTCGGGCCTGCTTGACCGAGGTGCGGTTGCCGCGCGCTGAGTTGCATCGGCGGTGTGCGGCCCGGGCGTTGGTGGGGTCGAGGAGGTCGCCGCCGCGTGAGAGGGGCGTCTCGTGGTCGAGGGTGAACGCGAGCGGGTGCTTGCCCGCCTCGGGCCCTCGCACCTCGTAGGCGATGTTGTGGCCGCAGAGCCAGCACGGGAGGCGCTGGGCCCGCAGCCAGTCGCACAGCGCCCTGTAGCGGCGCCCGTTGCGGGGGTTGCCGGCCACGGGCGCTCACCCCCTGCTACTGGTCTTGCTCGGCGGCCTCGTCGCTCTGGTCTTGCAGCTCGTCGCGTGCGTCCTGGTTGAGGCGCACGGTGGCGTCGAGGATCGCGTCCTGGTACTCGTCGGCGGTGAGGCCGACGCAGAGGTCGGGCATGACGCGGTCGGCGGGGTCGGTGCCTGCCTTGCGTGCTGCTCCGTCGACCTCGTACAGGGCGTCGGCGCATGCCTGGGCGCTGAGCGTCGGGGTGGGGCTGGCCGCAGCCGTTGTGCTGGGTGGTGCTGGCTTGGCGTCGGTGTCGCCGCCGCAGGCGGTGAGGGTGGCGAGCAGGCCGGCCGCGATAAGTGCGGTGGTGGTGCGGGTGCGCATGGTCCCCCCATGGGTGGTGCCTGGTGAGGGGGACATCATCGGGCATGCGGTGGTTCTGTGTCTGGGCATGCCGGATCTGCGCCTGACTGTAGACGAGACGGTTCGTTTCGGCAACGTGGCCGCGCCGGGCATGGGTGAGCCCCGCCGACGGGGGTGACGGCGGGGCTCGGGTTCACGGTACTGCGCGGGTGCGACAGTCAGTGGCCGCAGCCGTCAGTCCACCAGCCGCAGGCGCTGCACCAGGTGGGGACGAGGGCGGTGATGAGGCGTCGGATCATGTCGTCACGTCCTGTCGGGCGAGGTGGATGTGGGTGTGGTTGGGCCGGTCCGGGGGCGCCGTCTTGTAGATCCACATCCCCTTCTGGCCTTCGAGAGGGGTCACGCCGATAAGGCTGTGACCAGCGCATTCACTGCAAGAGGGGCGCTCCTCCCTCGGTGGGGGAGGGGCGGACGAATCGGACATCGGACGGCGCATGGCCCACCACAGAGCGCCGGTCCCAACAGCCCACAGACCGAGAACTCCGACAGTCGACGAGACGGCCACGATGCCGCCGACGGCCCCAGTACCGAGGACGGAGAGGACCACCGCCCCGGCCGTTGCGCTGCCCCCAGGCGCCTCCTCGGGCTCCTCCTCGGGGCGTCGCTTGCGGCTCATGCGATCACCCCGTACAGGGCGCCACCGCACCAGTTCGCGGCCTGCGCGAGCGGCACCGCGGCGAACCCTGCGACGCCGGCCGAGGTGCCGAGGCAGATGCCGCACCAGGCGCCCCGCTTGATGTCCGAGCCCCAGCGGCTGCGCTTCACCGCGGCGAGCACGGCGACGGTGAGGAGGAGGACGAGGGCGGTCCCGGTCTGGGTGAGGGGCAGGTAGGCGACGGTGCCGGCGTTCTGGCCGGGCTGTGCGCCGACGCCCCAGACGAGGGCGACGTCTCCCAGCCAGCTGCTGATCCAGAGGGTGGTGTCGGCGATCCAGCCGATGATGCCGCCCACGGTGCGGATCGTGAGGACTCCGTAGGCCCACGCGGCGAGGAAGGGGAGGAGGGTGCCAGCGTGCCCGGCCGGGTTGGTGCGGAGGGTCTTCGTGCCGGGCCACCAGGCGACGACGTGGTGGACGAGGAGGGCGAGGCCGAGGGTGACGCCCCCGACGGTGACGACGTTCATGGGTTCCTCAGTGCGGGATGGCCGCGGCGAGTGCGGCGAGCGTGGTGATGACGGCGAGGGTGGCGAGGATCCTGGGCACGGCGTGGAGGACAAGGGCGCAGAGGACCAGGAGCGCGGCTACGGCGGTGACCGCGAACAGCCAGCCGAGGACGGCGGCCATCAGTCGATCGCTGCAACGTCGGCGGGGTGGAAGTGGTGGCGCCCGTTCGCGTCGCGCAACGCGGGTTGCAGCTTGCGACGGCTGACCCAGGAGCGGACGGTGCCCTGCGTCACGCCCTTGAGCTCTGCGACGTCCGCAACGGTCATGAGTTGCACCCCTGCGAGGTCCGTTGCAACGGGCGCCATGGCGTCCTCGATGACCTGTTGCAGCGTTGCGTCATCGGGGGGCGTTGCGGGTCGCTGAGCAGGGCGTTGCAGCGTTGCGGACGGCAGCGCAACGGGGGGCGTTGCAGGGAGGACAGGGAGCTGCGTTGCACCCTCGGGTACGACGTCTTGCGGCAGGCGTTGCAGCGTTGCGACGGCTGGTGCAGCAGTGGGTGCAACGGGCGGTGCGAGGCGCTCGTGGATCTGCCGCATGATCGCCCCGAACGCGAGGAGTGCAGCGGTCGGCGGGACGGCTGCAACGACGTACCGCATCGGGTCCGCGTGCGCTCCGACGCCTGCAACGTTCAGTGCGATGCTGCCGAGGCTGCCCGTTGCAGCGAGTGCGACGGCCCACCAGTCCATGCCACGGCCACGGAGCGACGCCCGGAGCATGAGGAGCTCCCCGGCGACGATGAACAGGTCAACCGTTGCGGGCCACGCCCAAGCGCGCGCCCCGTCGAGTCCGTTCTCCTCGGCAATGTCGTGAAGGTGCTCGTAGGACAGCCAGAACGCGGCGGCGGTGAGCGCGACGGTGGTGGCTGCGGCGCCGATGGCGAGGCCGGTGACCGGGCCGGGGCGGGCCATCACAGTCCCCTGGTGATGGTGAGGAGGCGAAGGGCGTAGGCGTCGGCGGTCTCGCCGGGGTGGATGCTGGGGAGGACTGCGGCGGCGCGGCGGGTGGCGTCCATGGCGACGACGACGGGGACCCCGTCGGTGAGGACGTAGGCGACACCGTCGAGGGTGGCGTTGAGCGTGTCGAGGGTGAGGGGTGCGAAAGGGTCCTCGGACTGGAGCGACGACGCCGTGGCGGTGAGGATCTGCTGGGGGAGGGACGGGTCGGCGAGGAGGTGGCGGAGCTCGGTGTCGAGGTCGGTCATCACGCGGCCACCGCCTGGCGGCCGGCGCGGGCGCGGCGCAGGGCCTCGTCGGGGTCGGGGTCGCTGTCCGTGGTCAGGACGGCGGGGGGCTGGATACGATCCATGAGGCTGTCCTCCTGGTGAGATCAGGTGGGATGGCTGGCCCCGACGGGAGGTGCGAACTCCGGTCGGGGCCGTTGTGCATCGAGTGGAGAAGGGCGGACCCTCCTCGTTGTGCAGAGACTCTACACACGGGTAGGGTCTCTACACAAGCAGTAGGCGCGCCGCCCCGGATCGAGGAGCGGGCATGGCAGAGGGCGAGGAGGTGCAACGGGTGCTGGACGCCATCGATGCACTCAGTGAGCACGGGGACGCGGCGGAGCGGGCGAAGCGCCTGACGCTGCTTCTCGATGAGCTGCCGGGCCGGCAGTCCAAGGCGCGGGAGCTACGGCAGCAGGCGGTGCGGGAGCTGCGGGACGAGGGGATGACGCTGCGCGCGATCGGCGAGCTGCTCGGCATCAGCTTCGGCCGGGTGCGCCAGATCGCGGACGGAGTGACGAACCCTCGGACGCAGAAGCGGCCGGCCGTGGAGTAGCCCCGGGCATGCGGAAGCCCCCGACCGGAATGTGGTCGGGGGCTCTGTTGTGTTCAGGAGCGCCGGTGGTCCGGATTCGAACCGGTCAGCGGCCGTTACCCGCTACGCCACGCAGACGGACTACGTGGCCCCGATCGCGCCTGTCGTTCTGATCGGGATTCCGCACCGGCGCCACCTTCAGTGTGCCTTACTGCTGGGGTGGCCCGTAGGGGCCGGGCGGTGGGGGGCTGCTGCCCGTAGTAGGGCGGCGCCTTGCTCTGTCCAGACGCCGCCGCACGTGTCGCAGTTGGCGAGCGGGCTGGTGCCGGCCCCGCCGTAGACGGTGATGGTGCCGCCACAGGGGACCACCTGGTGGATCATGCGCGGGCAGGGGCGGGAGAGTTCGGCTTCGGCGGCTCCGGTGTCGAGGGCATGCTCTATGCGCCGCCGGGCCTCGGCGGCGACGTGGGCCACGTGGCGGTACTGCTGCTCGCCCAAGGGGCGGAACGGGCCGGGGCCGCCCTGGACCCTGCCGAGGAGCCACAGGGCGGCGTAGGGCGCTGTGCGGGCCCCGGTGTACCGCCACCGGCGGGGGTCGAGCGCATCGGCTTCGGCCTGCTCGTCGCGGCGCCGCCGTTCGCCCGCCGGCCAGTGCCGGGGCGCCCGGCACATCGAGGGGCGCTGCACCACGGCCGCGGTCTGGTCGGCGAGGGCCACGAGGGCGGCTTCGACGGTGCGCATCGTCTCGTACACGCCGAGGCGGATCGGGGTGGGGCGGTCGCCGAGCTGCTGCGGGTCGCGCTCCAGGAGGCGGAGGGCTGCTGCCCGGTAGCCGCGGGCTTCGATCTCCTCGGTGTCGATGGCCTTGGCGGCGGCGAGGTAGGCGGACAGGCCGCGGCCGAAGCCGCCGACGATGCTGGGTGCGCCGAGGGCGTCGTGGAGGTCGGTCCAGGTGGTGGCGATGGTGCGGAGGTCGGCGGCTGCGGTGCTCACGTGGCTGCTCCTGGTGCTGGGTGGGACGGGGTGGTGGTGGCCGCCCGGGTGGGGTCCGGGCGGCCAGGGGTGGGGTCAGGTGGTGGCGCGCGCCTTGATGCACTTCGGGTAGGGGCAGCCGGCCACGGGCACCGTGTGGTGGAGGTCGCACATGCGGCGGGAGCAGGTGCACTGCCCGGCGGTGAGGCGGGCGACTTCGGCCTCGGCGGTCTCGGCTCGGACGGTCTCGGCATAGGCGGAGTCGAGGATGCGGGCGCATGAGGTGCACGTCGTGTGCCAGTTGATCGTGTGCTCGTATTCGGTGACCTTGGCCTCCAGTTCCCCGACCATCCCGGCGAGGGCTTCCCCTTCGGCAGGGAGGAGCACCCCGCGCCGGGCCCGGTCGAGGAGGTGGTTGAGTCGGGCTTCGACGGCGTCGGCCGGAAGGCGAGGCTGTCCAGTCATCGGGGCTGCTCCTCGATTGCGGTGATGCGGGCCAGGCGGAAGAGGCGCGGCGTGTAGGTCCCGTCGTCGTTGCGGACGGGGATCCACATGACGGTGTCGCCGAAGTAGGCGCCTGCGGTCAGCAGGCTGTGGAGCTCGGAGACACCGGTCGCGGGCATGTCGACGGTGAGCGTTTCGGGGAGGTGGGTGTCGTCGGGCTGCCATGTGAGGCGGGCGATCATCAGGGCTGCTCCTGTGGGTCGGGGTGGGCCCCGGGGTGAGGTGCGTGTTCACCCCGGGGCACGGACGAGGTGGTCACCGGGTAGCCTCATCGGCCATGGCCCGGAGGTACGCGCCGACCTTGAAGGACCGGATGCGGCGGATCGCTCCGTAGATCGCGCCGGGGTACTGGTCGGCCTGATCGTGCTCGTACTCGTCGGCGGCGCGGTGGAGGGTTTCCTCGTCGCGGCTGGTGAGGATGTGGTCGGCGATCTGGCCGAGGTTGAGGCCGGTGCCGAAGCGCGCGTCGAGGTAGTCGGTGCTGGTGTAGCCGAGGGCTTCGATGAGGATGCTGCGGGCGGTGGCCATGGGTTCCTCCTGTCGTCCCGCTGTACGCCCGGCTGCGGGCCTGTCGGGGGTGTGGTGGCTGTGGTGGATGAGGAGTGCGGCCAGCACGCCCAGGGCGGCGCACAGGGCGCCGTCCGGGGCGTACTGGGCGAACATCACGAGGCGGGGGGTTCGTAGCCGATGGCGAACGCGACCTGCTGCGCACGGTGGACGTCCATGCAGGGCCAGGTGTCGCCGTCACGGAAGCAGGTGCGCCCGTTGTCTTCCGGGCCGTGGATCAGTGCGGTGTCGACCAGCCAGAGGGCAAGCTCCCCGGACTCCCAGGTGTCGCGGGCGCGCAGCACGTTGGCAGCAGCCCGGAGTTCATCGAGAGGGCTTGTCGGGCCGATCTTGGCGGCGGGTGCGGCGTAGTCGGCTTCGAGGGTGTCGGGCTGCTGTGTCACTTCGGCTCCTCGGTGGCGCGGTCGGGGGTGGTGCGGGCGGTCTCGTAGGCGACGGCCTCGCGGTGCTGATCGATGAGGTGCTGACGGATCTGTGCGTGCTTCACGCCGGTGGTCAGGGCGTCGTACAGGGCGTGCTCGGCTTCCTTGCGCTTGGCCGTGGGCGCCTCGTCAGTGGGGCAGCCGCACCCCCAGTTGTGGGTCTCGGGGCTGGGGCAGCCCGTGGTCGGCTCCTCGGTCACGGCGGGGGCGGGCTGCTGCGCCTCGTCGGCCAGGCGGCGGAGCTCGTTCGCGGCGTTGGCCAGCTCCCGGACGGCGCGCGCTTCCTCACCGAAGTCGGAGCTGGAGAAGGCGTCAATGCCAGTGGCCCGCCGATCGAGGACTGAGGCGGCCTCGCGGAGGACTGCGACCCGGTCGGCGGGTGCGGGCAGGACGGCCAGGACCGCGTCGGCGTTGTCGCGGTAGTGCTGCTGAGCCTGGGTGCTGAGGGTGTCCCACGGGTGGCCATCGTCGGCGGCCAGCGCCTGGGCGATCCGGTCGCGGAGCCCGTCGGCCCCCGCCCCGGTGTTGAAGAGGGCGGTCGAGAGCTCTTCCCGGGCACCGAGCGCCTCCACACCGGGGTCGGTGCTGTCAGCGATCAGCGCTTCGAGGGATTCCAGGGCGCGCCGTGCAGCCGAGCGGACGCGGGCGGCGGGGTCAGGTGTGGTGGTCATGGTGTCTCCAGACGGGTGCGGTGATCGGTACGGTGGTGGGGCGCCCCCTCGGTTCGAGCGAGGGGGCGCAGCTGCGTGGTCATGCGGCGTCGTCGTCGAAGAGCGACAGGCGGCCGGCCAGGACCCGGTTGGACCACAAGACCTCGGTGCGGTCCTTCGCGGTCTTCGCGTTGCCGGTCATGGTCTGGTGATCGGCCCGGTGCCACCCGTCGTACAGCTCGTCGTAGAGCGGGCTGTCGTACCCGGAGAGGACGACGGCGGCCTTGCAGTCGGCGAGCGCGGCCGCGAGTTCCCGGTGGGAGGTCTCGTCCTTCATCTCGACCCGGTAGTTGTTGCCCCACCCGCGGGTCGTGCCCAGATACGGCGGGTCGACGTACAGCAGGACGTCCTCCTGCTGCCCGTACTTCGCGATGAGGTCGAGGGCGGGCATCGACTCCAGCGACACGCGGCGCAGGCGTTCGGCGGCAGCTGCGAGGCGGTCGACGTAGGCGGCCATGTAGTCCGGCATGCCCAGGGTCGAGCCGGCGGGGTCGATGTAGTACCGCCACCCGGTGTTGCGGAGGGTTCCGGATCGACCTTGGGCGAGGCGGCACCAGATGCGGCGGGCCAGCTCGAGGTCATCGGTGGTCGGCTCCCACGTCGCGGCGAGCTCTTCACGGCTGTGCGGGGTGAGGGCGCAGGCGCGGATCAGTTCGGCGGGCCGGTCGCGCAGGACCCGCCAGAAATGCATGAGCTCGCCGTCGAGGTCGTTGACGGTCTCCATCGCGGACGGGGTCTTGGCTAGCAGGACGGACAGGCCGCCGCAGTAGGGCTCTACGTAGTGCTGGTGCGGGGGCAGGACGGACACGATCCACGGGGCGGTGCGGCCCTTTGCGCCGAAGTACGGGACGGGGCTTTTCATGTGCTGCTCCTGATTGGTGGTGAGTTGCCCGGGGACGGGCGGGGTGGGTGGGGTGTCGAGGAGGGCGCGGGCGGTGGCCAGGGTGAGGGTCACGACTTCAATCCCTTCTGTCGTGCGAGGCGCAAGCGCTGCCGGGGCGAGCACCCGCCGCGCACCCCAAAGCGGTGCGACGCGGCAGCGGAGCCCTCTTCGGCGAGCGCCTCGGCGAGGCAGGGGCGCCGCACCGGGCAGCCCATGCAGATAGCTATGGCCGCCCGCGTCACGTCGGACTGGCCCTTCTCCGGGAAGAACAGCTCCGGATCGGTCTGGGCGCAGATGCCCTCTTCGGCGATGGTTCGGTTCACGACGCCACCGCCTGGGCCCACTGAAACGCGGCGTGCTGCTCAGCAGTCAGCTCCTGAATGTGGAGGGCGATGCGTCCGCCCTTCATGACGGGGCCGATCCGCATGTCGGGTCCGATGACCCGGGTGTGGTCGTCGTCCTCCAGCACCCCGGCGTCCACCAGCCCGTCGACCGCGGCCTTGAAGCTCGGGTAGAAGTTCGCCGGGTCGAGCCGGCGTCTGCTCCCCGGGTGGAGGACTCCGAGGATGTACGCGTGGGCGAGGACCGGGGCGTCGCCGGCCGAGACGAGCGCGGCGCGCATGCCGGGCTCCTCGGAGCACTGCGCCATGGCGGCGCCGCGGATGGCTTGGGTGAGTTCGGCGCGGACCCGGTGGTGGACGCGCTGGTTTGCGTTGAGGAGCTTCAGCCCCGGGGGAAGGGTGATTGTGAAGTTGCGGGTCACAGAAGCGTCTCCTGTACGGGTTGGGGTGGACACGTGTGGTCTTGCAGCACCGCGTGCCTGGCTGGGCCGGCACGGATGTGCGTGGCCCCGCGCCAGGTGATCCGCCGCGTACCGAGGGCGCCGATTACGAGGTGCCAGGTGAGGCGGCCATCGAGGAGGGCGAGGATCTCGCCGGTGGTGTCGATGGGCTCGACATCGGCGATCACGTCGAGGGCAGCCACCCGTCCTGCTCTTGCGGTGAGCACCGGGGCACCGCACCGGGGGCATGCTGTCTCGGTCGCGTGGTCCGCGGTGGCGGCGAGCTTCGCGGCGATGCCGGGATGCAGGTTCATCGGGTGCCGCCCGCGGGCAGTTCCGTTGCAGTGCCGTTGATGGAACTGCTGTTTTCGCAGGTCACCTGGGGTGACAGTTCCATCAGTGCCGTCAGCGCCAGTTTCTGAGCATCAACGCTCTTACCTGCGCACGGAGCTGGATAGCTCATTTCAACGGCACTGATGGAACTGATGGCACTTGACCTGGGGAAACGCTTGTTTTCAACGGCACTTTCAATGGCACTTTGATGGAACTGCAACGGAACTTTGATCATGGTCATTCGTCGTCCCACCGATCATCGGCCGCAGGAATCAGGGCGACGTTCACGTAGGAGTAGGTCCCGTTCGACCCCTTGCGGATGATGTTGAAGCGGTCCTTCAGCTCACGGCCAAGCTGGCGGGACGGCAGCGGCTCTTCACCCTCGGCACGGCACCACTTCTCGTACGCCCCGCGGAACACCTCGGTCACGGTGCGGACCTGGAGCCCGCCGCCGACGTGGCAGGCCTCTTCGAGGAACCGGGCGAGCGCGTCCTCCTCGGCCGCGTACTGCGCGGTCGCGGCCTTCACGGACTCCGGGTCGTTGAGCCCGTCGCGGAACACGGCGACCGCCCCGGCGACGACCCAGGCGAGAATGCCGGGGCCTTCCTCGGAGATGAGGAGGAGGTCGAGATCCTCGATGACCTTCTCCGGGGTGCGGACGAACGGCATGAGGCGCAGGCGTCGCCAGAACGACTTTCCGCCGGCGGAGACGCGGGGCTGGTGATTGCCCATCAGCCACAGCTTGTGCGTTGGCTCGAACGTGAAGTGGTCCTGGCGCATGAACCTTGCGGTGAGCCCGTCGCCGCCGGTGAGTTCCTTCACCTTGGCCTCGTCGAACTTCGCTTCCTGGTTGACCTCGGAGGCGATGACGAGGCGCAGCCCGTGAAGGCGGGCGATCTCCGTTTCGTGGCGCTGGGCTCCGGCCATGAGGAACGCGTTCGGTGCGGTGGCCGCGTAGTCGCCGAGGAGGCTGCGCATGACGTTGAGGAAGACGCCTTTGCCGTTGCCGCCGCCCCCGTGAAGGAAGGGCAGGATGTGCCACTTCACGCTGCCGGAGGAGGAGTAGCCGGCCATGCGCTGCACGTACTGGAGCAGCTCGTTGTCGCCGCCGAAGGTCTGCGCGAGGAAGGCGTCCCATTTCGGGGTGGGCGCGTCGGTATCCGGGGCGACCGCGGTGGACCGGGTGTGCATCTGTGTCGGGTCGGGGGCGATCATCTTCCCGGTGGTCAGGTCGACAGCGCCGAGCGGCGTGTTGAGGAGCATGCGGTGCGCGTCGAGGTCGCCGGCGTGGGCAACGATCCGCGGGTCGGTCTGGGCCATGGAGACCATGGCGGAGATCCCGGCCGCGGAGAGACTGCGGGCCCGGTGCTTCGCCTCGCCTTCCCCGTTGGGGAGTTTGCGGGCGATGGCCCGGGACATCTCCCGCACCGTCCCGGCGTCGTCCCAGGCCCAGCGGTGCCCGTCCCAGCGCAGCCACTTTCCGCGCTGCGGGACGTAGCGGATTTCCTGTTCGTGCTCGTCGACGAGGCGCAGCGCGTTCCCGTCGTCGGTGCGGGAGTAGGTGCTCGGACCTGCCTCGGCCACCGGCTCCGGTGCCAGGGCGAGTGCTGCGGTCCCGTCGACCGGGGCGGGCCTCGGGCTGGGTACTGCGGTGAGGTGGCGGACCGGTTCGGGTGGGGGCGCCCCGTAGCCCTGGCGGCGCAGCCCGGATGCGGCCGCGGAGTGATCCCCGCCGTGGTTGAGGAGCGTGTACGCACCGAACTTGGTGTAGGGCTTCTCGGCGACGAACTCGGTGCTGGTGGTGAAGACGTACAGGCGGTCGCGGTCCATGGCCCGGCCGGTGGTGGCGGACGGTTCGCGTCCGTCCTTCCCGGGGCGCTGCCAGTAGTGGGTGCCCCCGTGGACGAACATCAGCTTCCATCCGTGGGGCTGGAGGATGTCCGCCCACTCGGTGCGCTGCTCGAAGTCGTCGCCCGGGGTGAGTCCACCTTGCTCGGCCGTGCCGCCACCGCCACCGCCACCGCCACCACCGAAGAGGAAGGCGGCCGCCTCGTCAAGGGGCGCGGGCGCCGGGCCCGTGGCCACCGGGTGCACCTCGTCGACCGGGACAGTGTCGAGCATGCGGCACAGGGTGTGGAGCGTCTTGTGTTCCTCGGCGGTGATCGTCGCCATGGTCGCGGGCCCGCCGGCGAGGAGCTCATACGGCTTCCCGCTGGGGTGGACGCTGCCGTGGGACGGCGCGGTGACAACGAACCCGCCTTCGCCGCGGGTCTCGATGAGCCCACGGATGATCCGCTTGTGCGGGTGGCGGACGAGGAGGTCCCGCTCGGCGTCGGTGAGTTCGTCCTCGCGGGCCAGGCGGTTGGCGAGCTTCGTGTTCCCCGGGGCGCCGCCCTCCACCCGGTAGTGGAGGTGCAGGCCGCCGGACGGTGAGCGCTCCAGCCACCCGGTGGCGATGCGCTGCCAGACCTCGGCCATGTTGTGGCCGACGAGGATCTCCACGAGTTCGTCAAGGACGCCCTCGGCGACCGCGCGCCCTTCCAGCTCCAGCATTTCCAGCCCGCCGGAGACGGCGCCGCAGATGACGCCGATGCCGGGCGGGTTGTGGGCGAAGAAGGTGTGGAGCTGTTCCTCGGTGTGGCGTTGGGTCTGTGCCTGCTTCCAGTCGCCTGCCGGCCTCTTGCTCCCGTCGGCTCTGACAGCAACGACGGAGCAGCCGGCCGTGTGCAGCTGGAGGGCTGCGGCCAACGTGTCCGGTGTGGCGTTCAATGTCGCTCCTAGCTGTGGTGCCGTGCTCGGGGAGGGCCCGCCCGCGGGGTTGCACCGCGGGGCCTGGCGTGGTTACCGGTCGGGCCGAGTTGTGGTGGTCCGCCCGCCACCGCGACGAGGGAGAGTCAGCGGTGGCAGGCGGCGCTGGCGGGGTGTTCTAGAACGGCGGCGGGGTGGTGGCCGCGGCGGCGGTGGCCGCCTGCTGCTGGGCGACCAGGGCTGCCGTGGCCGGGTTGGCCATGGCCTGCTGGATCTGCTCCGGGGTGAGGCCCGGGATGGCCGCCGCGGGTGCGGCAGGCGCCGCGTACTGCTGCTGCGGAGCGGCGGTGCCGGGGTCCGGGGTGTTCAGTGCGACGGTGGCCGCCGGGGTGTAGCGGGCGGTGTACTGCTTCGGCGGGTTGAAGCCGCGCTGCGAGGCCTGCCCGTCGTGGGAGTAGGTGACGGCGAGGGTGCCGCCGACCTCCAGGCCGCGGGCCCCGGCGGCGCGGACCGCGTCGGCGATGGCGTTCTTCATCTGGCCCTTGACGAACAGGCGGCGCCGGCCGTCGTCCTCGTCGAGCTGCGGGTCCCGCTCGTCGGTCTGGACGGTGACGACGAGCTGCATCATCGGGTTGCCGTCGGACCAGAACTTCTTGTCGCCGGTGGAGATGTCGCGCTGCTGCTCCACGGTGGGCCGCTCGGTGATCCGGCCGCCGACGGTCGTCTGCGGGACGGGGAACTTCGCGGTGGGGGCGCCGCCGCCGCCCATCAGGAAGTCGTCGGCGCTGGGGACCTGGTACTGCTGCGTAGTCATCTGCTTCTGCTCCTGCTGGTTGTGATGAACGCCGACTGCGGTTGAGCGGCGAGTTTGTGGGGCCTGTAGGTCAGGCGATGAGCGCTTCGAGGGAGGCGCCCGCGTTGGTCTTCGGCGCCCCGGGGCAGCCCTGGCTGAGGTCCGTGCTGCCCGGCTTGAGCCAGGGGCAGAACCGGCAGTTCGGCTTCTCCGGGGTGGGGATGGCTACCCAGTTCTCCGGGTGGAGGTCGGGCTCCAGTTCCATGGCCCGGGCCCGGATGCGGTCCAGTCGGGCGAGGGCGTCAAGCGCCACACCCCGGTCGTAGGGCTCGGACCAGACGTGGACCTTCAGCTCGTGGTACCGGGCGACGAACACCACGGCGACGCGGCCCGGGGGGTGGCCGGCGTTCTCCTGGCCGAGCCCGTACAGGTGGGCTTGCACCCTGTACTTCTGGCCAGGTCCCTGCCGCCGGTACTTGTCGTGGCTGCTGGTGCCTACGAGCTTCCAGTCGTAGTTGAGCGCGGCCAGCCGGTCGTACAGGTCGGAGCTACCGCCGAGGCGCGCGGCCTCTATCGGGCTGTCCCTCACGGTGACGCGTTCCTCGATGCGGTACCGCGGGGTCCCGTCGGCCATGACCGTCTGGCGCGCTTCGAACTTCTCGGCCATCCACATGTGGAACCCGGTGCCGATGATCGCCGCGATCGGGTCCCGGTTGGTGTTTGTCTCGGGCCAGTCGAGCATCTTGTAGGAGAGCTGGCGTTCGCACGGCTCCCCGACCTCGGACGGGCCGATGGCCTTCTGCTGCGACCTGCCGGCGTTCCGGTCCGCGTCGAGGATGAACTCCCTGATCCGCTCGGCCAGTACCTGGCTGTACTCGTCGTTCCCAGTGGCGATCACAGCACCTCCCGGGTGATGAGGAGGGTGACGCCCGCCCAGAACGGGGTGACGAGGAGCAGGGACCAGGCCCAGGCGCGGGGGCTCATGCCGCCACCGGCTTCCGGGCCAGCGTCAGGAACTGCTCACCGATGTACTGCGCGTACGCCGGCGGGATTGCCTCGGCCAGTTCCTTGCGGACGTCCGTCCAGTGGATGCCCATGGCGTCCTGCCACTCGCGGACTGTGCCCTTGCCCCCGCCGTCGCCGTACACGGCGACGTACGGGCCGTCGTGGTAGACACCGTGGCGCCAGCCGCGCACGCGCCCCCGGTGCGGGATGTGCTTCGGCTGCGGCGCCTCCCAGAAGCCGAGCTCGAAGTCCCGGTGTCGGATCACCCCGAGGCCGAACATCTCCCCGCAGAGCGTGATGTCCTTGCGGATCTTCGCCTTGCCGAGAGGCTGCTCGATCACGTACGGGACGCCGATCTCCTCCAGCGCCCTGCGGGTCGGCCCCACCAAGTCGATGTGGTCACTGCCGGCACCCCACTTGCGGGACGCGTTGGTGCCCACAGTCAGTGCGCACTGGCTCTGGCACGGCGGGCTGGCGTGGATGAAGTCGAAGTCCCGCCCGTGGGCCAGCAGGCACTGGATGGCGTCGTCGAGGGTGAAGGGAAACGGGTAGCGGGGGCGGTGGACGATGTCCACCCCGCGGGCCACGTCCAGCCCGGCGAGGTTGTAGCCCCATGCCGCACCGCCGGAGCAGGAGTACAGGTCGAGTACGCGGACAGTGGTGCTCATGCGGTCCGCCTCTGGGTGGGGACGGCGCGCGGGGCGGACGCCTCGCGGATCTTCCGGGTGAGGTCCAGGCCGGCTGTCCCGTACAGGGGGATGCGGGAGGAGGCGTGCTCGTTGAGGCGCTGCTCCAGCAGTTCCCCGTCGAACTCGCTGGCCGACTCGGGGTCGGCGGCCTGGTGGAGGAGATCCCACGCGGTGGTGTCCTCGGAGTTGAGGAGCTCGTTCACGACGTCGGTGACGATGAGCGCGCGGAGCGCGGCCAGGTCGAGGACCACCCCGGTGGGGAGGGTGCGGACGTAGATCGGGATGGGCCCGGTGACGGGCTTCAGGTCATCGGACATCGGTGCCTCCGAGGGCGAGTTCGAGGAGCCAGAAGGAGAGGAACGCGAAGGCGAGGGTGAGGAGCCAGATCACGGGGCCACCTGCCAGGGGGCGCGCGCGTGGGTGCAGTCGTTGTCGACGTGCCCGCCGTGGCAGCCCTTGCGGCAGGCACCGCAGTCCGGGCACCACATGGCGTCGGTGTCGCCGCACGCCTCGCACGCCCCGGGGAGCGGCGGCAGGTCGTGGCCCGTCTCGTACGTGCGGTGAAGCGGACTGTCGTGCGGGTCCTCGGGCGAGGCGCAGCGGCAGGTGTGCGGGCAGCGGTCGCAGTCCTGACAGATCTCGTGCGGGCAGTGGCCGCAGTCGAGGCGCCGGGTCAACGGGGTGGTGCATTCGTGGGAGGTGGCGGTCTTCGGACGGTCCCGCTCGATCCGACGCGCCTGATCCGCTGATACCCGATTCGGGTTCTCGTCGTCGTGGACGAGGCGCCACCGGGAGGTCGACTGGTCCCACTCGATGTGCTCGTCCCCGAACGGACCGCTGATGTGCCCGTCCGGCTCGATCCAGAACGCAATGTCCGCGTCGGCCAGGGCGTTCAGCCCGGCAACCGCGCGCTCCCACGGGGTGCCCGCCTCCAGCTCGGCGACCCGGGCACGCAGCCGGATCAGCTCGGCAGCGGTGTCCTCGGCCGTCCCCTCGGACTCGACGACCAGGGCGCCCTTCTGCTGCGCCGGGCCACACGGCCACTGCGACACCCAGCCGTCACCCCAGCACACCTGGCACAGCCACAAGTTCGGCTGGCCAAGGCCGTCGAAGACCGGCGTGTGGAACCGGGCGGGGAGCGCGGCGCGCTGTTCGTCGGTCAGGTCGACAAGGTCCTCATACATCGGCTGGTCCGGCGGCAGGAGCAGCACCGCGCGGGCGGCGCACTGCTCGTGCTCGATCGGCTTGCCCTCCCGGGCGAGGGACCTGCACGTGCCGCACGCCTTCGGGCCTGCGTGCATCATCGGCGTGGGCGTCGTGTCCCCGGTCGGCATCGGGAACGGCCCGTGCTCGGCGACCTGCGCGGCCAACTCATCGCGGGCGTTCACGCCGCCACCTGCTCGGATGCGTCAGCCGCCGCGTACAGCACCGCCACAGCCGACTCCGTGGTCCGCCCCTCGGTGTCCCCCCAGTTGTCGACGTGCCGCTCAAGGCTGGCGATGTCCCCCCACTGCGGCCCGTCACCCAGTCGCAGCGCCAGCACGCTGATCGCCTCGTTCGCCACCAGCGACTCGGTGTGCGGGTCACCCGTTACCGCGCGCTTCACCGCAGCCACGATCGACATCGGACGCAGGAAGTGGGGGATGCACATCTCCCGGTCGAACGGGTCCGGGAGGTAGTCCCCCTGGTACAACCCGTTCGCGGCGAGGATGCGGGCCGCCGCACGAAACACGCCGGCCACAGTCGTCGGGCGCCGGTCACCGGCGGGGAAGTTCGTGGGGTCGGTAGGATTCTGTTTCACGGTGTCCTCTTCTTCTCTGTGGTTGAGGTACTGCCGAGGGGTCGCATCCGGATGTGCCGTCCGGGGCGGCCCCGTGGTGCGTGGAGAGTCAGCCGGTCGCGGCGAGCTGCTGCTCGTCCGCCGCCGCCATCCAGGCCCGGACCTTGTCGAGGTCGAAGCGCCGGCCGTGGAACTTCGTCGGCTCGACGGGGCACCCGTCCTGCACCCACTTGTTGACGGTCCAGTTGGAGACTCCGTACAGGGCCTGGAGCTGGGCGGTGGTGAGCAGGGGTGCCACGCCGACGGCGCGGAGCGTCTCGGTGCGTTCAGCGAGAGTGGCCATGGGGGGTGGACCTTTCAACTGTGTCGGTTGAAACTGTGGGCATGTCGAAGTGCTTCTGGAGCGGCTCTCCGAGTGCGGTGGTAACGAGCCACGCGGTGCGGAGCCGGCAGCTGTCGGTCGCGCTCTCGCCTCGGCCGGTCACCTTGATGACCGTGCCGAGGCTGACTCCCTGTCCGCGAATGTCGACCGCCTTGGTCTTGGCGGCGAGCTCGGCTTGGGTCAGCCCGGTCCGCTTCATTGCGTCCCGTAGTGGCTGGCCTGCGCCCTTGCGGATCAGGTTGGTCATGTGTGCCTCACGCCAGGTGGTGTCTCTGCGGCCGGTACTGCGCCGCCGTTGACACATTTCTACTGTGTCAGTGTCATTGGGTCAAGTGAGCGGCAGTGAGTTTCGGTGAGTTTCAGTGAGTTCCTAGTCGCGGTGGCCGCGAAGCGAACGTCTGTTCTACTCTGTACATATGCCACCGCCTACGGCGCGCAACGGGGAGGTCACGCGCCGCAGCGAGATTCCGCCATGCCTCTACTTTTACTTGCAAAAGTAGAAGATCCACTGCCACTCTTAGGTCCGTGGACACCCATGAGCAGCAGCCCGCCGAGGATCTCGCGCAGCTGATCGCCCGCCTCAAAGACACCTACGGTGTCAGCGACTCGGAGATCGCGCGCCGCATCGGCGTCGCCCCTGCCACCGTGAACTCCTGGGTGCACCGCAAGCGAGGCGGCACCCGCGGCCCCAACAAGGAGAAGCTGCGCGCCCTCGCTGCCGCCTTCCCCAAGTTCACCGAGGCCGAGATCTTCGCCGCCGCCGGCCGCGCCGCACCCGGCCCGCTCTCCGATGACGCACGCGTGCGGATCCTTGCCCTGATCGAGGAACTCACCGAGGATCAGCAGGAGATGACCGAGGTCCAAATTCGTGCCCTCGTCGAGCGCAACCGTTCGCGGCAGCCGTGAGTCTCAGCTAAATGGACTCCGTCACTCCCCGTGTATGACTG
The DNA here is from genome assembly GCF_040629645.1 of Streptomyces sp. NPDC005899. NCBI lineage: Bacteria > Bacillati > Actinomycetota > Actinomycetes > Kitasatosporales > Streptomycetaceae > Streptomyces > Streptomyces sp. NPDC005899. Next base: position 41,369 of record NZ_JBEXWB010000003.1, read on the forward strand.
TTCGTCAACACGCGTAGCAGTAGTCGCATATTCCACCATCCGGGGGTACGGTCGTCCGTACGGCCGATGCCCTCCCCTCATCGACCGCAGGTTCCTGTTCCGCCTGCGTACTCCGGGGGTTCACGTGTGCGTCCGTATCGAATACTCGTCGCTCCTGCCGGCCGATCCCTGGGATCCGTCCGCCCGCGTCATCACCCTCCCCGCGTCACTGCCTGTCGGCAGCACAGCCGTCGTCGTCCGAGCTGTTCTCCGCGAACTCGCGGTCGAGCAGCCACCTGACGGTGCACGCTGTTTCTGCGGGGCGCCGGTCCGTCTGCTGCCCCGCGTACCCGAGCAGCGTAGGAGCCGAGAGGTGATGCCCCGTGGCGCGTAGAGCGACGAACAACCCCAGGCAGATCAGGAGCAAGGAGTGTGGCTGCAAGCTGTGCATCGAGGCGTACCCGCCCGGCGAGCATGGTGAGCGCAAGGGCCGCCGCGATTGCCTGGGACGGTGGCAAGCCCGGTACAGGGACGCCGACGGCCGGCAGTGCGGGCCCCGCTTCGACACGTACAAGGAAGCCGTCGCCCACCTCAACAAGGTCAAGGCGGCGCTGGACGCCGGGACGTACCAGGACCCGAAGCGCGGGTCCATCACGGTGGAGCAGTGGTACGAGATCTGGTGGCCGACCGTCGACATCAAGTCGGTGACCACCCGGAACAGGAAGCTGTCCGCGTGGACGGTCCACGTGAAGCCGAAGTGGGGCAAGCGCAAGCTGTCGTCCATCACGTGGATCCAGGTGCAGGACTGGATCACCAACGAGGTGAAGGGCCGCGCCACGCAGCTCAAGGTGCTGGAGCTATTCCGGCATATGATGCTGGCCGCGCTCCGGGACCGGCGGATCCAGCTCAACCCGGCCGCCGACATCCAGGTCACCGCGGCTACGAGCAGGCACCCGGACGAGCTGATCCCGCCCACCCGCGAGCAGTGCGCCCTCATCCGTGAGCACCTGCCCGAGTACTACCGGCCCCTCATCGTGTTCGCCGAGGAGACCGGTACCAGGTGGGGGGAGTTCACTGGCCTGAGGGCTGCGAACGTGGACCTACGGCAAGCCGTGATGAAGGTGAAGGAAGTTCTCATCGACGACCGCGGCAAGGTCCACCGCAAGGCCGCGCCCAAGAGCAAGGCCGGCTTCCGCACGGTGCCGCTCACGCCGGCCGCCGTCGAGGCGGTCGAGATGATGTGGGAGATGTGGGACCCGGCGGCCACGGAGTCACCAATCGGAGACGGCTCGGACCTCCACGAGGAGGAGCTCGTGTTCCGGGGCCCGCGCGGCGGCGCGTTGACGCGGCCCAACTTCCGGAGGTCGTGGCTCCCCGCGATCCAGGCGTCTGGCCTGGCCAGGCAGGTAACGAACCCGGAGACCGGGCGGACGGAGTGGTGGCCGAAGGTCCACGATCTGCGGCATACCTTCGCGACCCGGTTGAAGGATGCTGGCGTCCCGGAGAAGGACGTGCAGGTGGTCATGGGTCATGAGCGCGGTGGCCGAGTGACGTGGCTGTACCAGCACGCCGGGGCCGACTTGGTCGACGAGGTGCGTACGGCGCTCGTGTCAGGGCGGACGCTCCGTGCGGTGGTGTGAGGCCGCGAGGCCACAAGCGGCCACACTGGGGCCACAAAAACCCCTCACTGCTACTCACTCACGCTCACTGCTACTCACTCGCCGCCTTGATCGGCTCGTTAGCCCTGGCTCACTGGCACTCACTGGGACTCACCGATACAAGATTGACCGACGCGATATCTTACAAAGCAGATGTCGGCGGTTCGAAACCGTCCGCGCCCACCAGCCAGAACGCCCCCGCAGCGAGCCGCTGCGGGGGCGTTGACGGTAGTAAGTGACGGCAGTGCCCCCGGACCACCTTCGACCCAGGCCAGGCAGAGCCATGCAGTCGCGGCCCAGGGCGTCAAGGTCGTTCGTACAGTGGCGCGCTCCACCTCGACGCCCTGAACCACGACCGCTTCACGGAGTGTGGGTCGAAGGCGGACGGGATGGGAGCAGGGGTGAGTGGTGTGTTGGGTGAGTGGCCGGAGATGACATACGAGTCGGTAGACCAAGCACTCATTCGGCCTAGTGGCCTCTGACAGCCGCGGGGCCGCCGGTATGGGCTGAACCTTCCTTCCTCGGAGACCTTCATGCCTGGCGGAGTTGCGCCGCGCTCCGACGTCACGCGCCATGGGTAGAAGGCCCCGTCCGCGGGTCACAGAAGGAGGACCAATGCGTCGCATGACTGTCGGTGCCGTCCTGACCGCCGCACTTCTCGCAGGGCCCGCTGCCGTCACCGCAGAAGCGCAGCCGACGGGGGTGACCCAAGCAACCACGGTGCAGACCTCCCAGAGCCAAGCGCAGGATGACGACAAGAAGGACGACGACAACGGAGGATGGGGGCTCTGGGGCCTCGCAGGCCTTCTGGGTCTGCTCGGTCTCATTCCTCGTCGGCGAAAGACACCCGACACGGGAACTCACCGGAGCACAGGAACCGGATCGCACCCCACTGATCGTCCGTGAGGCGGATGCTCCATCAGTCCAGTCCGGCTTCTTGGCTGAACATCAGTGTCTGACACCAACGCGGGCGAACGACACCGGTCGTCGTCGTGTCTCCACGGACCACCCGTACTGGCGCGGCTTGACCCGAGCGGCGTAAACGTGCGCCGGTGCTCGACCTGATAGGGATGGGGCTCGAAGCTGTGCCAGGCGGGGCGCCGCCCGATCGATGGGCGTCGCCCCGTCAGCTTGACTCGGCTGTTGAGACTCCGCCGGCCGCGCGAATATGCGTGGGCGGCTGGGCCATTAATGATCCAGCCGCCCACGTCTACCCGTTACTTCCGACGCAGAAGGACGCGAAGGACTTCAGCTACGTCCTTGCGATTGCAGCGCAGGAGAGCCAGGACCCCGAAGATCAGGAAAATCACCAGGCTCAGAGCGATCAGTGCTGCCGTGATTTCGTTTTCGAGCATGCGGAACTACGCCTCTCTTGAAGGCGTAGACGGCATGGCCAACCGGGTGAGCCCGCTGCGGCACTTCGCTCCAGCACGATCTACGTGTGAATGTTGATGTTGCTCTTGAAGTAAGCGGCGCTCAAGTGTACGTGGGTGGGCGCAGTACAGCAACGAAGTACAGCAACCACGGCGAACACTGGCGAATGTCCCGAACCGTAGGCATCCCCTTCACCAGGGCGGGAGGCGGTGCCAGCAGAGCCACGCGTGCCAGATCCATCCCAGAACGAGCGGTCAGCCACGGTCAATCGGGGTGCATCAGGGCTCAGACACACGCCGACGGGCTCAGTGTCGGTGACTTCGAGGCGCCGAACTGCGGGGTCTGCTGTCGCAGTGTCAGGTTCGCGTGTCAGCACGCGGGAACCGGAAGAATCTGATCTTCCAGCGGCAGGATCCACGGCCGACCCTCGCGTGCCGGATTCGCGCCCTCGCGTCGTTGCTCGGTGATTGCCTCACCGAACTGGTGCGGGCTCAGCCCGGTGGCCAGGGCTGCCGGGACGACTCGGACGCCGAGCTCACACCAGCGCAGCGAGATCGTCGCGCAGAGCGACGGCATGGCACGATGGCCGCCATGTCAGGTCAGTTCTGGGTGTCACTCATATCGCTGGGCGGCGTCGTACTCGGCGGCTCGTTGTCCTACCTCGTGCAGCACAGAACCCAGCTCTCGGCGGAACGCGCTGAACAACGACGGCAGAAGATCGCCTTGTCGGAGGCCCGGCGCGGAGAACGGCTGGCGCTGCTGGAGCGGTTCATCGAGGTGGGGGCCGCAGCCGAACGCTCTGCCTTCAGCCGGCCGTCCGAGTGGGAGGACACCGACGCCTGGTTCCTCACGACCCGGGACGTCATGAACAAGCTGTGGGTCGCGGAGCGGCTCATCCGCATCCAGTTCCCCCTGCCCGTGCACGACGCGGCACGCGCGTACTTCCTCGACCTCAACCGGACGGTGTGGGAAGGCTTGCCCGACGGCGAAAGCGTACGTGACTATCTGGAGGACAACCGGTTGGCGTTTCTGGACGCGGCCCGCGCGGTCATGGGGTAGCGCACTGCCCGATCCCGAAGCGTGCGGCGGTCCTTCGCGGAGTCTGCGTACAGACCCTTCCGTACTCGCTGAATGTGGTCCCGCACGGTGGGTGTGTGGCGCTTCAAGTCGACGTCTGACCAGCGGAGTCCAAGGGGCTCTTCTCGCCGCAGACCCAAAGCCACGACGAGCGCGAACGCCGCGTACAGCGGGTCGTTCCTCGCAGCCTCCGCTGTGCACGAGTGTTGACCGACGAAGACCGGCCTAGGGTCGGCGCCAGGCTTACGAAGCACGTGCCCGATCGTGCACGAACAGCGAGGATCGACGGGTGATGAAGGGCGACGCGCACGCGAAAGGCGCCCGGCCGATTCGCGGTCGGGCCTTCGACTGCCGTGGTGGCGGGATTTCCGGTGATGGATCAGGGCGCGTTCCGTCACCTCCTCGCCAAGGTGGTCCGTGGTGGCAGACCGGGCGGTGGTGTGTCGCGTGTTCGTCACAACGCCGGGCGTTCGCCCCACGTCCGTAGGGGGCGAGCGGCAGGATGATGCCGTGGAGATCGCGAAGCTGGTACTGGAGTACGTCAAAGCCCTGGCCTGGCCGGTGTTCGCGGCTGTTCTCCTCTGGACTGTGAGGGTTCAACTCAAAGGCGCCGTCAGTCGGTTGACGCGTGTGGAGACGCCGGCGGGGAGCGCCGAGTTCGCGGCGGCGGCAGCCGACGTACTCGATGACGCGGAAGAGCTCGCTCTGTCCACGGCCGGCGGTCCGGAGCCGGTCGTGGTGGTACCGAGGCCGGCTGCCTCCTCATCCGACGTGGAGGGCAGCCGTGTCGAGCCCGAGGCCGATGCGGACACTGACGATGCGGACACTGACGACGGAGCAATGCCCGATGACCGGGTGCCGGAGGATCGGCGACTGAGGCAGAGGGTGGTGGAGGTGCTGGAGAGCGTGCCCTACCTCCTGGATCCGCCGGACTTCGAGTCGAGTGTGTCAGGAAAGCGCTTCAGGAAGGCGTTGCATACAGCACCCGTCGCTCCCAGGGCTGCGGTGATGCGTGCATGGGAGGCCCTGGAAACATGTTTTCAGGAAGTGATGTGGGCCCGCGGAATCGAGACCGAGGGGCAGGACGCGCCCTTCGTCGGGCCGACCGAACGCAGACGGGTGGCCATCGAAGCCCTGGGGCTGTCCCGTGAGGCACTGGACGTCTACGTGCGACTGCGCAAGCTGCGCAATCGGGCGGTCCACACCAGCGAGGAAGTGACCGTCGCTGCTGCCGAGGACTTCGTCCGCAGCTGCCGGGCCATCGCGATCGAGTTGCAACGGTCCCGCTGAGTGCCGCTTCGGGCAGGCCAGGGCTGTCTCGACCGGATTCCGTATTCCGGATCGCAAAGGGACCTCCGCGTACCCACTCACTGACAATGACCGCCATGCATGACCTCCCTCCATGCCAATCCGCTGTTCACCCGGCTCGCCGACGCCGAGCGTGGCCTCCTCGCCGGAGCGGGCCCTTGGCTCTCGACCTGATGCACCAGGGCAAGGAGGTCCACCTCGCCAATCTCTCCTCCAGCGCGCTGGAAGGCCTTCTGCTGGAGGAGTGGGTGGCGCCTGATGTCGTCGTCGTCACGCCGGGGTCGGCGCCGCACCAGAGCTGGTTCCCCGAGCGGACCCTCGCCCAGTGACTCGACCGGCAGGACTGTCCGTCGACCGTGTACGCCTTCCCACGGACCGGGGTGCTGCCCCTGCGTGCCGCGTACGAAGCTCTGGTCCAGCGGCACCGGCCGGACGCGGTGGCGCTCGGCGACGGGGGTACGGACATCCTGATGCGCCGGGACGGGGCCGGGCTCGGGACTCCGGGGGAGGCATGCGTGCGGCGGCGACTCCCGGGTAGTCGGCAGCGCAAGCCGTTACCGAGCGATAGAAGGGTGATCACCATGTCCTCCTCCCTCGTCGAGACCGTCGACATCAAGGCGCCCGTCGCAGTCACCTGGGCCCTGTGGAGCGACGTCACCCAGTGGCCGAAGTTCCTGAGCCACGTCCGGCGGGTCGACCCCATGGACGAGCGCCGGTTCTCCTGGCAGCTCTCCCTGCCGGGCGCGGACAAGGGCTTCGTCGCCGAGCTCACCGAGGTCGTCCCGCAGGAGAGGATCGCCTGGAAGACCATCGAGGGCGTCCACCACGCCGGTGTCGTGACGTTCCACCGGATCGACGACACCACGAGCCGGGTCGCCCTCCAGATCGAGTACGACCCCAAGGGGTTCGTGGAGCACCTCGGCGCGCTCACCAACCTCGATTCGGCGCTGGCCAACTACGACCTGGGCGAGTTCCAGAAGCTGGCCGAGGCCACGGCCGCCGGAGAAGCGCCCAGGGGTCTCTGAACGGATCACGACCGCAGGTCGTGGGTGACGGGGGGCCCGGGGTCTCTGCACGGATCACGGCCGGGGGTGACGGACCCTGGGCTGATCCCGGGGCCCCTCTACGCTGCCTGCTCAGCCCCCGGGCGTCCGTGCCGGTCCCATGCGGTCCGTGCGAGGGCCCGGGACGGACCGTGCGGTCCGTGCGAGGGCCCGGGACGGACCCGCACGGCCACAGCGGGTCGGCCGTGCGACTCCGGCACGGACCCGCACGGCCGACCCGCCGTGGCCGCCTGCCGCCGCTCGTGCGTGACACCAGTGCCCGGGACTGGGACCCGTCACCGTCCCAGGGCCCCTCGATCAGCGGCGGCATGCCGTCGGTGCCGTCACCCGAACGGGCGCGTCCCGGTCGTGGCCGGTGGGGTCGTCCCCCAGGGTCGTATCTGCCCGCAGCAGTGTGCGGGGTGGCCCGTCGAGTGGAGGAGTCCCCATGAGCCAGTCAGCGTCCGCACCCGGTTCCTCACGGCCCCCCGCCTCCGACTCGGGCAACGCGGGCAACCCCTGGGCCACCACGGGGGTGACGTTCGCCGGGGTCCTGCTTCTCATCGACGGCATCCTCGCCGTCGTCAAGGGGATCGCGGGTATCGCGTCCGACGACGTGTACGCGCGCATCGACGACTACACGTTCAAGTTCAACGTCACCGCCTGGGGCTGGATCCACCTCGTCCTCGGGGTGATCCTGCTGCTCGTCGGGTGGGGCATTCTCAAGGGTGCGGCCTGGGCCAGGGGCGTGGGTATCGGCCTGGCCGCGCTGAGCCTGATCGCCAATTTCATCTGGCTTCCGTACCAGCCGGTGTGGGCGGTCATCTCCGTCGCGCTCGACGTCTTCGTGATCTGGGCCCTGTGCGCCAACCGGTCGAAGCCGGTCTTCTGACGTGAGCCCGGGGCGAGGCGCCCGGGAGCCGGACGCCATCACCGCGCTGGCGGCCGAGGCGTACGTCTACGGATCCCCGCTCGTCCGCCGGCTGTCGGCCGTCCAGGCCGGTCTCCAAGAGGGCTGCGGGCTCCCGGGGCCCGTGGCGTTCAACGCCTTCGCCCATGCGGACGGGCCGGCCACTGCCGCCACCCGGGTCCCGTTCGCCCCGGCCGACCTGTCCGGGGGCCGGTCGGGTTGCACCTGCCGGACACCGGCGGGGCCTACCACGTCCTCCAGTTCGTCGACGCCTGGAGCAACGTCTTCGCCTACCTCGGCACCCGCGCCACCGGCACGGGCGAGGGCGACTGGCTGATCGTGCCGCCCGGCTGGGCGAGCACCGTGCCCGGCGGCGTGTCGGGAGTGGTCGACGCGCCCACCTCCGTGGTCTGCGTCGTCGGCCGTCTCGAGTGCGACGGGCCCGGGGACATGCTCCGGGTCAGGGCGCTCCAGCAGGAGCTGACGCTCACGCACCTGGGTGACCGCCCCCACCGGACCGGGCTTCCGGCGATCGAGCCCGGGGTGCCCCGGGAGCTCCGGTTCTTCGAGAGGCTGCGGGTGTGGATGGCGGACTTCCCGCCCGGTGCCGCCGATCGCGCGTACCAGGGCCGCTTCCAGCCCCTCGGGCTGCTGGAGGAGGGCGTGTGGCCGTACGTGTCGGCCGGGCCCGCCCTCGGGCGCGCGCTGGGGCGGGGGCTCGCCCTCGGCAGGGGGACTGGCCGCCCCACGGATACGAGGCGGTGTACGCCGACACGTCCCGTGATTCCCGGGGGCGCCCGCTCGACGGGTCCCACGGCTATGTCCTGCGCCTCGCGGAGCCGCCACCGGTCCGGGCGTTCGGGTCGCTGACCGTGTACGCCGACCCAGGGGGGCGCCTGGTCGGCGACGAGACCGGCCGCCGCACGATCGGGGACCGTACGCCCGGGCTCGTCCGCGCGGCCGACGGCTCGCTGACGCTCCACCTGTCCGCCGGACCGCCGGCGGACCCGGTCGCAGCGGCGAACTGGCTGCCGCTACCCGCGGGTGGCTTCCGCCCGCTGCTGCGGATGCACCAGCCTGACCAGCGGGTTCTTGACGGCAGCTATGTCATCCCGCCGATCGAGCGGCTCCGGGACGGACGGGGAGCCTAGGTCCTCGATGCGCGTTGTCAGTGGCGGGCGTCACACTGGAGGCATGTGCCGCAGCATCAAGACGCTTCGCCCGCCCGCCATCCCCGAAGACGCCTCGGAGGAGGAGATGAGAGCCGCAGCTCTGCAGTACGTGCGCAAGGTGTCGGGCTTCCGCGCGCCCGCCGCACACAACCAGGAGGTCTTCGACCGGGCCGTCGAAAAGATCGCCGAGGCGACCCGCGAACTGCTGGACGGCCTGGAGATACGGGGCGCCGCCCGGGTGTGACCGCACCGGCGCGGTGCCGCTCGGTCAGGTGCGCGCGCCGTTCGGGCGCGGGCCCGGTGGCGGGTCAGGAGCCGATCGGGGCACCGGTCGCCGGCGCCTGCCCGGCCCGGGAGGGCCTGCGGACGACGAGCGCCGCCAGGGAGCCCGCCAGGAACAGGGCGAGGACCGAGACCGCCGTGCCGAGCCACGTGGCGCCGAGCCACTGGCCACCGAAGTAGCCGAGGCCCACGCTGTACACCGCCCAGGCGACTCCCGCCAGGGCCGACCACGGCAGGAAGTCCACGGGCCTGCGGTGTGCGGCGCCCGCGCCCAGCGACACGACGGAGCGGCCGGCGGGCGCGAAACGGGCGATGACCACGAGGACGCCACCGCCACGGCTCAGGGCCGCCCCGAGGCGTTCCTGCGCGGCCGTCAGACGGCGCGAGCGCGCGATGGCCCGATCGAGGCGTTCGCCGCCCCGCCAGGCCAGGCGGTACGCGACGAGATCGCCGAGCAGGGAGGCGGTGGCCGCGCAGAGGGTCAGGGCGACCAGTGAGGGCACCTGCCGGGTCGCCTCGCCCGCCGCCGCGGTGACCGTCGTCGTGCTCGCCGCGGCGGCCGTGGCGGCCGTGATCACCAGCACACCGCTGGGAAGGAGGGGCAGGAAGACGTCCAGGAGCACCGAGAGGGCGACCACCGCGTAGATCCATGGGCTGCCTGTGAGCGCACCCACACTCTCGAGCACTTCTTACTCCCCGTTCCGTGTCACCGTGTCAACGCCGCGACGTCGCAGGGGAGCGGCAGGGGCGGCAGGGCCAGCGATCCAGAGTACGCCTCCGGTTCACCCGGTGTTCGCGCGGTGCCGGGCGATGTCGCGCAGGTCACGTGCCTGACGGACCGCACGCCCCGGCTCCCCTGGGGTGGGGGAGCCGGGGCGTGCGGCCGGAGCGGGAGCGCGGCCGGTCAGACCGAGACGGCCGGCGCCTGTTCGCGCCTGCCCTCTCCCTCGCGCGCCGAGCCGTCGCGGGAGGAGAACAGCCGGTCCAGGGCCAGGGCGCCGGGGCCGGTGAAGACCAGCAGGAGGAAGGCCCAGCAGAAGACCGCCGACGCCTCCCCGCCGTTCTGCAGGGGGAACAGCGCCTCGGGCTGGTGGACCTTGAAGTATGCGTACGCCATCGATCCCGAGGAGACGAAGGCGGCGGCCCGGGTGCCGAGGCCCACGGCGACGAGGACGCCGCCGACGAGCTGGATAACGGCCGCGTACCAGCCCGGCCACGTGCCGGCGGGTATGGAACCGCCTCCCATGGCGCCGCCCAGGACGCCGAAGAGTGATGCGGCGCCGTGGCAGGCGAAGAGGAAGCCGATGACGGCGCGGAACAGGCCGAGTGCGTACGGCTGCGCCCGGTTCAGGGAGGTGTGCATGGGGGGAGGCTCCTTCGGTCTGGGGACGTGAAACCGATCGGGGGCCCTCAGGTTAGGTACACCTCATTAGTGCTTGCAAGTTCAACATTCTGTTCAGTGGCTGAAAGTCGCTCAGTCGTTCGGGCTGAGCGTGCGCTCCAGAACCGTCTCCAGCTGCGCGCCTGTCGTCTTCTGTTTGGCCTGTACCAATGACAGCGCAGCGTTCCGGCCATGGAGGGTGAGGGTCATCAGCTGGTTGCCGAACCACGGGCCGCCCGTCTTGTGCCACCGCATCGCCGGGGGCTCGACCCGTCCGTGGCGGGCCAGGCCGCGACCGAGCCACCGGCCCGCCCGGCTCCAGCCGAAACGGAAGCCGGCCTTCATGGACGCGGGGACCGAGTTGTGGACGGGGGAGCAGGTCAGCTGCAGGATCCGTGAGTCGGGAGTGCCGCCCGGTGCGGAAGTGGGCCACTGGGGCTCCGCGATGTAGGCATGGTGCACATCGCCCGACAGCACACAAATAGTCGCCGGGGCGTCGGGGCCGCGCCCGGCCTCCCGCAACAGCTCCGAGAGCTGACGGAAGGACTCGGGGAAGGCGGCCCAATGTTCCAGGTCAGCGGCGCGCCGGACCTTCTCGCCGAGGCGCGCCCAGCGACCGTCCGGACCGCCTCGCTCGCCCCGGCACAGGGCGGCGTTCCAGTGCTCCGCATCGTGGACGAGCGGCGGCAGCAGCCACGGCAGCGAGGTGCCGACCAGGAGGTGGTCGTACTTCTCCGGGTCGGCGAGGGCCTCCTCGCGCATCCAGCGGGCCTCCTCGGCGGTGAGCATCGACCGCTGTTGTTCGTCCAGGACCCGGGCCGCCCGGGAGTCCACCATGAGCAGCCGTACTCGGCCGAAAACACGTCGGTAGCTCCACCGTGTGTACGTGGGGTCGGCGTCCGCCGCGGTGGCGTGCCGGCGCAGGATCTCGGTGCCGTCCGGGGCCGAGCGCACGGCGGCGTAGACCGGGTCGGCCTCCAGGGCCTCGGGGGAGAGGTTTCCGATGTGCTGGTAGACCCAGTACGACATCAGCCCGCTGACGATGCGCTTCTGCCACCACGGCGTGCCGCGCATGTCCTCGAGCCAGGCGCGGCTGGTGTTCCAGTCGTCGATCACGTCATGGTCGTCGAAGATCATGCAGCTGGGGACCGTGGACAGCAGCCATCGCACGTCCGGGTCGCGCCAGGACTCGTCGTAGAGGCAGGTGTACTCCTCGTAGTCGGCGACCTCCGCCCCGGGCGGCTCGTCCAGGTCGCGGCGGGCCGCGAGCCGCTGCCGGGTGGCCTCGGACGTCTCGTCCGCGTACACCTGATCGCCCAGGAGCAGCAGCACGTCGGGGCGTGTGCCCTGCGGGTCGGCGGCGAGCCGGGCGGCCAGGGTGTCGAGGGCGTCGGGGCCGACGGGGTCGTGTTCCTGGGCGGGCGGGGCCGCCCAGCGGCAGGAACCGAAGGCGACCCGGATCGGGGCGGCCTCCTCCGGCCGCTCGGACACGGCCGGTGTCGTGATCGTGCTCGCCGGGGAGCGGGAGTCCTCCGGCGGCCAGACCTGGCGGCCGTCGAGCAGTACCTCGTACGCCGTGGTGGAGCCGGGGGTCAGTCCCGTCACCACCACCAGGGCGTAGTGGTGCCCGGCGACCGTGAAGGTGGGTGAGGAGCCCGACGCCCCGTCCGCGCAGCGGACCTCGGCCGTGCAGGGACGGTTCGCCTCCACCCAGACGGTCGCCCGGGAGCCGGACTCCCAGTCGACGTACCGCAGCAGTGGTCCCAGGCGCAGCCCAGCCATGTCGTGCCCTCCTCGCGTATCCGTGACCGGTGGTGGTGAAGGACGGTTGCCGGGGCCGGGGCTCCGGCAACCGCTTCGTGACCGGTGGCTCCGAAGGGTACGGAACGGCGGAGGCGGGCGGGTAGGTCAGGGTCTTCGTGGTCACACCGCGGTCGCCACCGGTCCGGTGGGAGGGCGGCGGGACCGGTGGCGGGTCAGCAGCCGTTCAGCACGGACTGCAGAGCGCTCTTCTCGGTGGAGTCGACGCTCAGGCCGTAGTAGTGCTTCACGTGCACCCAGGCCCGGGCGTACGTGCAGCGGTAGGCCGTGCGTGACGGCAGCCACTCGCCCGGGTCCTGGTCGCTCTTGGCCTGGTTGACGTTGTCCGTGACCGCGATGAGCTGAGGCCGGGTCAGGTCGTTGGCGAAGGACTGGCGCTGGGCCGTGGTCCAGCCGCTCGCCCCGGAGCGCCACGCCTCGGCGAGCGGGACCATGTGGTCGATGTCCAGGTCGGCCGCCGCGGTCCAGGTGGCCCCGTCGTACTGCGAGTACCAACTCCCGCTCGTGGCGGCACAGGAGGAGTCCTGGACGACACCGGTGCCGTCGCGCTTGAGGACCACTTCGCGGGTGTTGCAGGCCCCTGACTGGGTGATCCAGTGCGGGAACTTGTCCCGGCTGTAGCCGGACGAGGAGCCCTCGGTGGAGACGGTGAGCGCGCTCAGGTACGTGCGGGCGGTCGCGGCGCTGACGGGAGTGGGCATCGCCGCCTGGGCGGTGGGGGCCGTGAGGAGCCCGGTGGTGGCCGCGAGCGCTGCGGAGGCGGCGACGACGGCTATGCGACGCGCGTAGATACCGGACATGTGAACTCCCTTGACGTGGGGGGATGTCGAGCCGACGGCCGACGGCCCGGGCCATCGTGCCGGGACCGGGTTTCCGTCGCGTGGTCGTCAGGTAACAGAGTGGCGACATGCGCACGTCACATCAAGAGGCAGGGCGATGGCTCTGACGTTCAGTCCGATAACTGTTCGAGCGGGGGAGGGGGAGGGTGAGGGAGGCGGCAAGGGGTCGTGCACGGTGACGAGGCGTCATTCCGCCGCCTGATCGCGGACCGTTTGTACCGGTGGCGAAAGGAGATCCGGCGCAGAGGTGTCGTCCGTGGTCCAGCGGCTGCCGTACTGCCTCCGAGCGCCCGGGCCCTGTGCTCGTGTCCGTTCGCCGGAACCAGGTCGTCGGGTCCGTGCGCGCGGCGTCCGTGCTCGGCGGAAGGCGCACCCGTGCGGCCTCCGCCGTCCCCTCCGTGCAGGCTCTCGTCAAGAAGGCGGGCCGTGCCTCCTCGGGAGGAGGCACGGCCCGCGGCTGCTCGACGCGGCGCCGGGCCTTGCGGGCTCGGCCGCCCCGTGCCCGTACGGCGGTCGCCGGGCTCACCGGCCTCGGGGAACAACCGGACGACCGTCGGCGTCGAGCGCTCCCGGCACCCGGCCGCGGTTGGTCGCCACCCGCGTCCCGGCACGAGGTGTGTCGGGTTGCGGTCCGGAGCGTGGGGCCCGTGTCCTCGCGGCCGCCTGCCGGGCTCACGCCGCCGTGGCTCAGGCCGCCGCGGTGCGGACCGTGCTGGGGCTGCGGCCCTTGTGGCGCTTGAAGGCGGCGCTGAAGCCGAAGGCGTCCGCGTAGCCGACGGTCCTGGCGATCTGGGCGATGCTGAGGTCGGTGTCGGCCAGGAGTGTCTCGGCTTCGTCCATGCGGCACTCGGTGAGGTAGGCGAGGGGTGGACGGCCCATCAGCTCGGTGAAGCGCCGGGCGAACAGCGCCCGGGAGACGCCGGCTCGGGCGGCCAGCGACGCGACCGTCCAGCTCTCGGCGGGCCGCCCGTGGAAGGCGTGCAGGGCGGGGGCGAGGACCGGGTCGGCGAGGCCGCGGTACCAGCCGGGCGCGTCGGCGCCCGCCCGGTCGAACCAGGTGCGCAGCGTGCAGACCAGGGCCCAGTCGAGGAGCCGGTCCATCAGCGCCTGCGAACCGGCGGAGAGCCGGGCGGCGTCGGCGGCGACGTTCTCCAGCCAGGCGCAGACCTCGGCGTCCTCGGAGATGACCAGGACGGGCGGCAGGGCGCGCAGGAGCCGTTCGTGGCGGTGCCCCGATGCGCGGTAGGCGCCCACGATCAGCGCGGTCGCTCCATGGGGGCCGGTGCCCCAGTGGATGCCGTCGAGTTCCTGGCCGGTGCACACGGCGTCCGCGGCGAAGCAGTTGATCTCGTACGCGGTGTGGGGGCGGTGGACAGTGGCGGGCTCGTCCGCGAGGCGGAAGGGGGCGGGGCCCCGGACGATGGCCGTGTCGCCCGCGCGGATCGCCCGCTCGGTGCCGTCGGACAGCAGCAGTGTGCCGCCCCCGCGCAGCACGTTGACCATGGTGAGCGGAGCGGCGTCGGCGAAGGTGATGCTCCAGGGCGCCGTCAGGACGGCATGGCTGACGACCGAGCCCTCGGCCCGGATGCCGCTCAGTAGCGAACTCAGAGGATCCACAGCGCGATCGTAGACGATCTCCTATGTTCCGGAGAGTTTCTCCCATGGATCATCCACGGCGCTGCGGTTGTACTGGACCCACCGCACAGATCGAGTTCTCGGGAGACAACCGTGCCGCAGCCCAGCAGTGACACCAGGACGGCCCTCGTCGTCCTCGCGCACCACCGCAGCGATTCCCTCACCGCCCACACCGCCCGCCGCGCGGCTGCCCGGCTGGAGGCCGCCGGGTACCGCATCGACCTGCTGGACCTGCACGCCGAGGGGTTCGACCCGCGGATGAACGAGGAGGACCAGCCGGACTGGGGCGACCGGGAGAAGACGTACTCGCGCGAGACGCACGCCCACATGCGGCGGATCCTCGACGCCGATGTCGTCGTCGCCGTCTTCCCGGTGTACTGGCAGAGCGTGCCCGCCGTCCTCAAGGGGTGGATCGACCGGGTGTGGAACTACGGGTTCGCCTACGGACGCAGCAAGCCCCGCCTGGCGGGCAAGCGGATGCTGTGGCTGGCCCTGGCCGGCGCCACCGGCGACGATCCCGTCGCGGAGTCGATGCAGGCCGTCCTCGAGGCCAACCTGAGCGACGGCATCGCCTACTACTGCGGCTTCTCCCGCTCCACCGTGGGCCTGCTCCTGGACGCGGAGGAGCGACCGCAGCGCGTCGACGCCGAGGGCAACCTCCTGGTCGGCGAAGCGGTCGCCGGCGCCGAGCGGGAGGCGCACTACACCGATTTCGACCGACGGGCAGGCAGGTACGTGGACGACTTCCTCGCGGACGAACTCGTGACGGCCTGACGGCTCCTCCATGAGCTGCTGACCGGCCTCGGCGCCGGCCATCCGACGACCCGGCCCACCTGTGGAGAGGGGGCACCACCGTCGTGCGGCGCGGCGCCCGGTGGTCCGGGACCGTCCGTCGTCGGCCCCGCGCGGGGGCCGGGGGCCGCCTACCGGGCGTCGACGTGGAGACGGATCGAGCCGTCCGCGAGTGTCTCCACCCGGAGCCGGGTGAGGTCGTAGACGTGGACGTCCGGGGCGAGGGCCGCGGCGCGGGGGCCGACGCCCACGATCCGCATGCCGGCTGCCCGGCCCGCCGTGATGCCCGCCTCGGAGTCCTCGAAGACGACGCAGTCGGCCGGGTCGAAGCCCAGCTCGGCCGCTCCCTTGAGGAAGCCCTCGGGGTCCGGCTTGCTGGCGCCCACCAGTTCGGCCGTGACGCGCACCTCCGGCACCGGCAGGGCGGCGGCCGCCATCCTGGCCTGGGCGAGGGCCTCGTCGGCCGACGTCACGAGGGCGTGCGGGAGTGCCGCGATGGCGGCCATGAAGGCGCCGGCGCCACCGATGGGCACCACGCCCTCGGTGTCCGCCGTCTCCTCGGCGAGCATGACCCGGTTCTCCGCGTAGTTCTGCTCCATGGGGCGGTCGGGCAGGAGGGCGGCCATGGTGGCGTACCCCTGGCGGCCGTGGACCACCCGGAGGGTCGCCTCGGGGTCGAGTCCCTGGCGCAGCGCCCACCGGCGCCAGCAGCGCTCCACCACCGCGTCGGAGTTCACGAGGGTGCCGTCCATGTCCAGCAGGAGGGCGCGGGCTTCGAGGACGGTGGCCGACATGGGCAGGCTCCAGGGCGCGGGGGGAGTGCGTACGGGCACGCGGGTGCGGGCTGAGCGCGCACACCGGTGCGGGTCGGGAGACAAGCGGCCCCGCCCGCCGGTCAGGGAGAACGGGCGGAGGCCACTTTGTTCCTCCACGATACAAAAACCGGCGCCCGAACGCCAATCACGCTGGTCCCGGCCCCCCGGCGATCCCCGTCCGGACCGGTCCGAACGGGGATCGCGGGTACTCCCCGGTCCGCTCGGCCCGTCCCCGGGGCCGCCTCCGTCAGGACCGGCGCCCCGTCCCGGTCGTCTGTGCCTCCAGGGCGCGGCGCGTCTCCGGCCCGTAGACGCCCGGTGGGTCGCTCCGGACCGAGACCCACCGCTGGAAGTCCCTCACGGCGGCCTCCACCCGGCTCGAGTAATCCGCGTCGGCCGGCCCGCGGTAGACCCATATCTCCTGCATCCGGCGCTGGAGCTCGGCCACCTCGGGGCCGCTGTCGCCGGGTCGCAGCGTGGTCCCGGCCGCCAGGGCGGGGGCTGTCGGCGACGCCTGTGCCGACGCGGTCCGCGTCGGCGACACGGACGGTGACGGTGTCCTGGAAGCGGTGGCCGAGGCGGACGCCGACGGGCTCCGGGGCGGTGAAGGGGAGGAAGAGGCCGACGCCGACGCCGACGCCGGTGAGGCGGACGGGGGCGGGGTGGACGAGGGCGGTGCGGACGGGGACGCGGACGCGGAGGCGCTCGGCTCACCGCTCAGGTCCGGGATGCTCGTCGTGAGCTCGGGCAGGGCCTCGTCACCCCGGTCGCCGTCGTCGAACAGGCCGCTCGCGAACGCCGCCGTCCCCACCACCAGGGCGACGGCCGCACCCACGGCGACGGCGGCGAGCGGCCGCCGTCGGCGGGGCCGGACGGGGTCGGGACCGGTGCCCGCGTAGTCCGCGACGCTGCGCCGGTGCGCGCCGTCCGCGGTGGTGGCGCCGGCCGGCGGGCCCTGGCTGCTCACGGCCCCGGCGCCGCCGCCCGGCGGGGGATCCCCCAGGAAGAGCGGCATGGTCGTGTCCGCGGCCGGTGCGCCGTGATCCTCGGAGTCGTCGCTCGTCAGCGTCACGTACGGCCGGATCCGCAGCGGGTCGAAGTCCTCCGCCGCGGCCATCTCCGCCGAACGCGCGGCCAGGTGCCCGTCACCGGGCGGCCGGACCGGACCGGCCCCGCAGACGCACCCGGGCCCGGGGCCCGCCCCGGGCTCCGGTCTCGCACGCAGCTCGCCGCCGCACTCCGGGCATATGTGTCCGGTCATCGTGGGTTCCCCTCCCCTTCGAAACTGCCTGCGATTATGCAGGCCGCCACGGGGAGGCCCGACGCCCGCACCATCCCTCGGCAGGCCATAACCGGGCACAGCGGCCAGGATGGGGGTGAAACGGACCTGAGGAGATGTCCATGGCCCAGCAGTTGAGCCCTCCCTCCCTCGCCCCGGGCGAGGGGCGGCCCCGGCGGAGTGTCCTGGTGGCCATCGGCGCGCTGCTCCTCGGCATGCTGCTCGCCGCACTCGATCAGACCATCGTGTCCACCGCGCTGCCGACGATCGTCAGCGAGCTGGGCGGCCTGGACCACCTGTCCTGGGTGGTCACCGCCTACCTGCTGGCGGCGACGGCCGCCACCCCGCTGTGGGGGAAGCTCGGCGACCAGTACGGGCGCAAGAGGCTCTTCCAGATCGCCATCGTCATCTTCCTCATCGGCTCGGCCCTCTGCGGCATGGCCCAGAACATGCCCCAGCTCATCGCCTTCCGGGCGCTCCAGGGGCTCGGCGGCGGCGGGCTGATGGTCCTGTCGATGGCGATCGTCGGCGACCTCGTCAGCCCGCGCGAACGCGGCAGGTACCAAGGGCTGTTCGGTGCGGTGTTCGGGGCCACGAGTGTCCTGGGGCCGCTGCTCGGCGGCTTCTTCACCCAGCACCTCAGCTGGCGCTGGGTCTTCTACATCAACCTGCCGATCGGTGTCGTCGCCCTGCTCGTGATCGCCACCGTCCTGCACATCCCGGTGCGCCGCACCAAGCACACCATCGACTACCTGGGCACCTTCCTCATCGCCGCCGTGGCCACCTGCCTCGTCCTCGTCGCCTCGCTGGGCGGCACGACGTGGGCCTGGGGTTCCGTCCGGATCATCGCCCTCGCCGTACTCGCCGTGGTGCTCCTCGCGGCGTTCGTCGCGGCCGAGCACCGGGCGGCGGAACCCGTGCTGCCGCTGCGGCTGTTCCGGCTCCGCACCTTCAGCCTCGTCGCCGCCATCAGCTTCGTCATCGGCTTCGCGATGTTCGGCGCGATGACGTACCTGCCGACCTTCCTCCAGGTGGTCCACGGCATCACACCGACCCTGTCCGGCGTGCACATGCTGCCCATGGTGTTCGGCATGCTGATCACCTCGACGGGCTCCGGCCAGATCGTCAGCCGTACGGGCCGGTGGAAGGTCTTCCCGATCGCCGGCACCGCCGTCACCACGATCGGCCTGCTGCTCCTGCACCGGCTCTCGCCGACCAGCTCCACCTGGGAGATGAGCGTCTACTTCTTCGTCTTCGGTGCCGGACTCGGCCTGGTGATGCAGGTGCTCGTACTGATCGTGCAGAACGCCGTGAGCTACGACAACCTGGGTGTCGCCACCTCCGGAGCGACCTTCTTCCGGTCCATCGGCGCCTCGTTCGGCGTGGCGGTCTTCGGCACGGTCTTCACCAACCGGCTCACCGGCAAACTCACCGAGGCCCTCGCCGGCCGCTCACTCCCGCCCGGCGTCGACGCCGAGGGCCTGGCGGCCGATCCGCGGGCCATCGGCCGGCTCCCGGCGGATCTGCGCTCCTCGATCCTCGGGGCCTACTCGGCGTCGATCACCGACGTGTTCCTGTACGCGGCACCCGTCGTCCTCGTCGCCTTCTTCCTGGCCTGGTTCCTCAAGGAGGACCGGCTGCGCGGATCCGTGACCGCCCCCGACACCAGCGAGACCCTCGCCTCCAATCCCGTCCACCGCTCCTCGTACGACGAGTGCGCCCGCGCGCTGTCCGTCCTGGCCACGCGCGAGGGGCGCCGGGAGATCTACGAGAAGATCACGGCCCGGGCCGGGTACGACCTGCTGCCCGCGTCCAGCTGGCTCCTGCTGCGCATCCGGCGGCACGGTGCCGTCGAGCCCGCGCGGCTAGCGGAGGTCGCCCCCGTGCCGCTGAGCGTCATCACCGCTGCCGCCCGCGAGGTGGAGGGGCGGGGCCTCGCCCGGCGGGACGGCATCCAGCTCGTCCTCACCGAACGGGGCGCGGAGGCCGTGGTCGAACTCGCGCACGCCCGCGAGGAGTCGCTGGCCGAGCTGCTGGGGGACTGGTGGGGCCCGGACCGGCCGACCGACCTGGTGCGCCTCGTGACGGAGCTGACCACCGAGGTGAGCGGATCGAGCAGGGAGCGTCCGCACATGCCCGAACCGCGACGGGACCACTCGACCTGACGGCCTGCGCACCCGGGCCCGCACGGCCGTGGAGCCGAAGCCGGCTCTCAGCGCGGAGCACCTGGCCGGGCCGGGAAGAGACCGGGCGCGGAAGAGACCCGGACTCGCGCTTCCCGAGTCCCCGGGCCCCGCCCTGTCCCCGTTCTGCCCCGCCGACCCCCGACCTGCCCCGCCCGGCCCCAGGCCCGGCTCACAGTTCCTTGGCGAACCAGTGCTCCGCGTACGGCCCCCCGTTGAACGCCGGCACCTCGCGGTACCCGTGCTTGGCGTACAGCCCGCGTGCCTCCACCAGGTCGTTGCGGGTGTCCAGCCGCAGGCGCCGCGCCCCGCAGTCCCGCGCGGCACTCTCCACCGCCGCCAGCAGCAGGCCGCCGCCGCCCGTGGAGCGGAACGCCGGGCGCACGTACACCCGGGTCAGTTCCGCCGTCGTACCGTCGACCATCAGCAGTCCGGCGCAGCTCGCCGGCTTGCCCCCGTAGCGCCCGACGAAGAACTCCCCGGTGGGCGCGGTGAGCAGTTCGACGCCGTCACCGGCCAGCCCCTCGTCGATCTCCCGCTCGGTGGCGGGCCGCTCCCAGTAGCGGCTCGCCACCTCGTCGTAGTAGTCGCGGCGCAGCAGCGTCGCGTCGGGGGTGTCGAAGCGTTCGGGGGCCACGGTCCATGTCATCGGGCCATTCTGGCTCCGACGCGGTCGTCCGCCGAACGAATTGACGAGCGGACCGGGGAACCGGCCGGGTGTCACCGTCAGGCCCGCCGGGACCGGCGCCGCCGCCCCAGCCACACCAGGGCCCCGGCGATCGAGAGCGCGGCGGCGAGTACGGTCAGCAGCCAGACGGGGATCCCGCCGGCCGTCAGCAGCGCCTCGCGGTGGCGGACCGTGCGGTACGGGGTGTCGGCGCGGGCCTCGCGCAGCTCGTGGTCGCCGTCGATCCGGGCCGGCTCGGGGAAGTCCTGGTCGATCGCGGTCAGGAACGCCGGCCCACCGCCCACCAGCCGGCCCACCGCGCCGTCCGCCGCCCCGGGCTCCAGGCGGCCCGCGAACCTCACCTCCGGCTCCCGCCCGCCGATCCGCCCGCTCGTCTCCATCCGGTGCCCCGCGAGCACGTACAGGCCGAGGCTCTGCGCGGTCCGGGCCAGCCGGGACAGGCGCATCGGATAGACCGGCCGCTCACTGGCGAAGCGGAGCCGCAGCGGGTCGAGCGCGCCCTGGAGCACGGCTCCGCGCTCCCGCGGGGCCAGGCGTACGGCGACGTACTCCCACTCCCGCTCGACGTAGGGCCGCAGGGCGTCCGCCAGCCGGCCGGGCAGCTCGAAGCCGTTGGCGTCCAGCCAGCTCCGCAGCGCCTCCGGGTCGGCCGCCGTCAACCGTGCCACGTCGAACGGTCCGAGCCGCCGCCGGTCCACGACGCCGACCGGTGCCCCCCGGCGCGCTCCCCGGGCCGGGGGGCCCGCCCCGGCCGGCCGCCCGCGCGGCCCGAAGCCGGCCCCGGGCCCGAAGT
>NZ_JBEXWB010000004.1:0-60045 GCF_040629645.1 Streptomyces sp. NPDC005899
GCGCCAGACGCCGCCGGGTGCCACGTCGCCGACCGTGAAGAGGCGGCCGTCGGCCCCGGCGACCCAGGTTCGCACGCCGCCGTGCCCCGAATCGGTGACCACGGGTTCGGTGAACAAGCCGTACAGGCGCAACGAGCCGTCCGGGCTGTACGGACGGCGCACGCGGCCTCTGGCTGCGGCCAGCTCAGCCCCGGACGTCGTCCCGATACGGCGTGCGGTGCCCAGGAGCTCGGCCAAGGCCGTGACGAGGTCGGCGGTGCGGTAGGCCGGGTCCCCGGCGCGGGCCGCGCGCAGCAGCGTGACCACGGACAGCGCGGTGCCCGCGGCACGCGGCAGTTGCCGGAGCCGGGCGGTGTGCGCGGCACGGAGGAGTGCCGACTGGGCGACAGCGCCCGCCCCGTCGACACCGGCCTCCAGCACGGCGGCGCCCGCCGACCACAGGGCGTCGGCCGCTCCACGCTGCGCCGGGCTCGCCACCTCGGGCGAGAAGGCGGAGTCCGTGGACGGGGCGGAATCCGTCGCGGAGGCGGGGCCCTTGGAGGGGGCGGGGTCGGTCGCGGCAACGGCTGCGGGGGACGCCCGGGTGGGCTCATCGGCGGGCTCCGGCGCCGGGTCCGCCGTGGGGGCGGCGCAGGCGGCGGCCGCGCGGTGGACGCAGGCCGGGGCGAGGAGACAACCGCAGGTGATGGCGTCTGCCGTCGCCACCACACCGCCCGGGGCGTGCAGACGCAACTCGGTCTCGTCGTCGACCGCGATCGTCACCGTGTCCCCGTGGCGATGCGCCGGGCGGGCTCCGAGCTTGGTGACCGCCGCGTCCAGCCGCTTGCGCAGCCGGGGCGAGAGGTTCTCCACGAGCGTGGCCGTGACCTCCGGTGCGACGGGTGGCAACCGGTCGGCGTTCATTGGGTCTTCTCCCCTATCCAGCGGGCCAGTTCGAGTGGGCTGAGGGCCGCCACGGGCATGCCGGCGGCCACCAGCTGCCCGGCCACGCCCGTCGAGTAACGGGGTCGGCCGGCGTCGTCGAGGCTGGCGCACCCGAGGACGTGGCAGCCGGTGTTGACCAGAGCCCGGACCTCGGTCAGAAGTCCGCCTAGCGGGGCGCCCTCCTCGAAGTCGCTGATGACGACGACGAGGGTGCGGGTGGGCACTTCGATCAGGGTGCGGGCGTGCCGCAGCCCGGCGGCGATGTGCGTACCCCCGCCCACGCTCACCTCCAGCAGGAGGGAGAGGGGGTCGTGCACGTGGCCGGTGAGGTCGACGACCTCCGTGGAGAAGGCCAGGAAGTGGGTGCTCAGGGTCGGTACCCCGGCGAGCACGGAGGCGGTCAGCGCGGACCAGATCGTGGACGCCTCCATGGATCCGGAGACGTCGGTGACCAGGATCAGGCGCCAGTCGGCCGACCTGCGTGCGCGACTGCGGAACACCGGCCTCTCGGGGATGACCTGGACCGTTCCGTCGGCTGTCCGGCGCGCGGTGGCGAGGTTGGCGCGCAGTGTGCGCGGCAGGTCCAGTCGGCCGCCCGGGCGGCGGGTGGGCCGGGCCGACATCGTGCCGGTGAGGGCGGGCCGCAGCCGGGTGGTGAGCTGCCGGGTCAGTTCGTCGACCAGGCGGCGGACCAGGGGGCGGAGGGCCGCGAGGCGGGCTTCGGGGAGACCGCCGGCGTACCGCAGGATCGTGCGGAGCAGTTCAATGGAGGGAGTGGCGGCCGACGGGTCGAGTGCGGTGAGGACGTCCTGGCGCCCTGTCGTGGCTGCGGCGGCGAGGACCTCCTCGCGGACGCCGGGGCCGAACAGCGCGGCCAGTTCCTCGGACCACTCCCGGACGCCGGGGAACGACGGTTCCCGGCCGCCGCCGTGACCGGGTCCGGGCAGGCCCCCGCGGGACCCCTCCCCGTGTCCCGCGCCGTAGAGCTCGTCCAGCGCGGTCGCCAGGCGGGCGGCTCCGGCCGGCAGTTGGTCGGGGCGCCGGCCGAGCACGAGCCGCCACCGGTCGGCGGGCCCGATGGTCCGCGCCCGGGCGGCCTCGGTGGAGGGTCCGACGGTGGGGCGCGTCGCGGTGGGGTGGTCGGACAGCGGTGGGAACCGGTCGTCGTGCGCGGGTGGCGGGACGGGCAGGCCGAGGCCGACCAGGAGTTCACGGGCCTCGAGGTCGGCGGCCGTTCGGCGGGCCTGCTCGGCCGGATCGCCGGCGTCGAGGGTGCCCACCCGTTCGCCCAGCCGCTCCTCGACGGTGTCCAGCAACCGGTCCCGAGCGGCTGGGCTCAGGGTGTCGAAGCCACCGCGCAGGGCGGGCAGCCGGGCCAGGAACGCGGTGTCGTCCAGTTCGACGACCCGGTGCAGCAGCGGGTCCAGGGCGCCGGCGCCGACGGTCAGGAGCGGGCCCGCCACGGTGAGGACGCCGGTGAGGCGGGCGGTGAGCGCGGCCCGGGAGGTGCTGTCCACGGCTCCGTCCACCCAGGCGGCGACGCGCACCCCGAATGCCCCGGCCTCTTCGTGGCCCGTCAGCACCCTGACTCCACCGGCGGCTGCGGCCATCAGCGGGGTACCGTCGGCGGTCAGCCGGGCGAGGGCGTCGGTGAGCCGGATGCCGCCCACCCGGTCGGCCCGCTGGGCCAGTTCGAGCAGCGCACGGGCGTCCTCGGGCTCCTCGGAGCCGGTCAGTCCGTCGACCTGGCGGACCGCAGCCGAGGTCAGGAGTTCGGCCGCGTGCGCGGTGACGGCGGCACGGGCGGCGGCGTCCGGGGCCGAGGGGGCATCGGGCGCGGTGAGGCCCGGCAGGTGGCCGGCGTCGATGCGATCCAGCAGGTCGAGCCCGGTGAGCAGTTCGGGAAGGGTGCCGCTCGCGGGGAGCACGGCCGCCAGCTCCGCCAGCCGTTCGTCGGCCAGGGCGGGGAGCCCGCACCCGGCGGCCTCCGTGAGTCCGCGGACGACCTGGGCAGCCGTCGGGCCGCCCTCCGCGCGCTCGGCCGCGTGCCGCTGCCGCAGCACGCCCTCGGCCGCCTGGGCCGGGGTGACGCCGCGGGCCCCCGCCGCGGTGAGCATCGCGGCCGTCGCCGGGGTCCACCGCACCTGCCAGCGCGTGGTGAGTCCTTCCGAGCCCGCCGCGCCGGTCACCCCCTGCTCGCGCGCGTAAGGAATGCCGCACGCCGTCAGCCTGCGCAGCAGCAGTTCGCGGCGCCGGTCCAGCGTGGAACGGGCCGGGTCGAGCCGGAGGTCGCGCGGTGTCTTCTCGTGCGCGTCCTTCGGGCCTGGGAGGGAGAGCGTCACGGTCTCGGCCTCGACGGCGGGGGCCAGTCCACCGCGCGGAGCCGCCGGCGCGGGCCGTCCGGTGCGGGCTCCGACGAGTACACGTTCGAGGGCTTGGGCGACGGCGCGGCCCGTGCCGTAGGTCTCGCCGCGCCCCAGCACCGTCTGTGCGGCTTCCAGGAGTTCACCGCGGCCGGGGGCGGGCAGGTCGCGCAGTCGGGCCAGGTCGGCGGCCACCCGGACGACCTCCCGGCCGTCCGCCGGGCCGTAAGGGTGACCCTTTTCGCGCAGGGCGGCGCAGACGCGGACCGCGGTCCGGATCAGTGCCTCGTGCAGCGCGGCCGGGTCCCCGGCGGCGTCCAGGACGATGTGCTGCCACTCCGGGTCCCGGATGCCGGCCGGGTAGCCGGACCGCGAGTCGAGCAGCGGGTAGGTGTACGGGATCAGGGAGACCGTACACGCGGCCGTACCGGCAGCGCCGTTGACGTGGGCGTCAGCGCCACCGGAAGAGGAGTGCAGCAGGGCCGGGGTGTGGAAGGCTCCCACCACCACGGCGGGCCGCCGGCCGCTCGCCAGGGCCTGGGCGACGTGACCGCGCATACATGCCTCGCGCGCCAGGTCCGTGCGGCTCACCCCGCCCCGTGCCTCGGCCTCGTGCCGCAGCGCCCAGCCGGTGAGCAGGGCGGCACGGCGGAGCGCCTCGGGTGTCGAACCGGGCGCGAGGGCCTCGACCAGCCGGTCCCACAGGTCGTCACCGTCCCGGCCGGTGAGCTGGGAGCGGAGCGCGGCGGACAGCCCGTGCCCCTCCCCCGGCACGGGCGCGGAGTCGGCGCCCGGGACAGGTGCGGGGATGTCCGGGCCGCCCCCGGCCCACGCGCGGTCGGCCAGCGGTAGATCGCAGGCCACGGCCGGGACCCCGTTGTCCGCCGCCCAGCGCAGAGCGACCAGTTCGGGCGAGAAGTCCGCGAACGGATAGAAGGCGGGCCCCTGTTCGCCTGCCGAGCCGGGCCCGTCGGCGGGCACGGCGGCCAGCGCCACCGGGGCTTCGGTCTCCTCGTGGGCGAGCCAGCTCAACCAGGGCTGGAACTCGGCGGGCAGTTCCACGAGGAGGATGTCGGGGGCCGCCGCGTCCAGCAGTGCCGGGAGGACGGCCGCCAGCGAGGGCGCGTGGTGGCGCACCCCGATCAGGAACGGTGACCCGGGGCCGGTCGCCGCGAGAGCCGCCACCGCGGCTTCCGGAGTGGCGTGCCCGGCCGCCGGGCCCTGCGCCCGGGTGGCGGCCGGCGCACCGGCAGCGGGCGACACCTCCAGGACGGACCGCGTCTCGGGGGTGGTCGGCGTCTCGGGGGCGGACCGGATCCTGCTGGTGATCGGCACCTCGGGGGCGGACCGCGTCGCGGGGGTGCTCGGCTCTCTCATCCTCAGTTCTCCAGCACCGCACGCAGGTCCCACAGGGCACGCCAGGTGGCCGACCCCTGCTCCGCGCGCCTGCGCACCGGACCGTCCCAGTAGCCCAGCAGCCGTGCCGCGTCGGCGGGGTCGTCCTTCCGCACGACGCCGAGCAGATGCCCGGGCAGCAGGGAGAGCACGTCCCGGTCGCCGGGGAAGTACGCAGCGGCCAGGCCAAGGGACCCCGCGACGGAGACCGCCTCCGCCGTGCTCAGGACCGTGGAGGGGCGCTCGACCTCCCAGCCCTCCACCGAGCGGCCCTCGCGCAGGTCCCGAAAGGCCGTGACGAGTGCTTCGAGGACCGCGTCGTCCACCTGGTAGACGGCGCCCACGCGTTCGACGGCTGCCCGCGACTGGCGCCGGACCAGCGCGGTCTCGGCGTCCACGTCCCCGATGGGGCCCACGGTCTCGAAGTTGAAGCGCCGCTTGAGCGCCGCGGACATCTCGGAGACGCCCTTGTCCCGCAGGTTGGCGGTGGCGATGAGGGTGAACCCCGGGGCCGCGTGCACCTGGGCGCCCTTGCCGCCCGCGAGTTCGGGGACCGATATCCGCCGTTCGGAGAGCAGCGACACGAGGGCGTCCTGGACCTCCGGCAGGCAGCGGGTGACCTCCTCGACGCGGGCGACGGCACCCCGGGTCATGGCGGTGAGTACCGGGGAGGGCACCAGTGCCTGCTCGGTGGGGCCCTGGGCGAGCAGCAGTGCGTAGTTCCAGCCGTACCTGAGCTGGTCCTCGGTGGTGCCCGCGGTGCCCTGAACGGTGAGCGCGCTGGTGCCGCACACGCCCGCCGACAGCAGCTCGGAGAGCATGGACTTGGCGGTGCCGGGTTCGCCTACCAGGAGGAGTCCGCGTTCTCCGGCGAGGGTGACCACGCACCGTTCGACCAGGGCGCGCTCGCCGACGAACTTCTGCTCGATCGCCAGGCGGCGGGGCACCCCGTCTGCGGGCACGGCGCCCTTCGGCAGGCTGAGTGCCTCGCCCGCGCTGCCCATCACGAAGGTGACGACGGCGCGCGGGGTGAGCTGCCAGCCGGGCGGGCGGGGCCCGGAGTCGTGGGCGGCGAGGAAGGCCAGCTCGGTGGCGTACCGGTCCTCGGGCGGCGTGGACTGGCGCTGCTGCCGGCCCGGCGCCGTCGCCTGGTCCGGGACGCCGCCCGTGGTGGTGCTGTCCGGGGTGGTCGTGGTGTCGTTCGTCATCGGCGGCGGCCCTTCCGGGTTGTGCGGGTGTCCAGTTCTTCGAAGGCGGGGGCGTCGCCGGCGCTGACCCGTGCCCAGGCGGCTGCGAACAACGCCGGCACGGGGAGGTGCGGCAGGGTCCGGGTGGAACCCGGCGTGGGGTACAGATCTTCCTTCCAGGTCTCCAGCGGCAGGCCGGGTGCCCCGCGTTCGATCCAGCCGCAGGGAAGGAACAGGGTGCGCCCGGCGCGGGAGCGCTTCGCCTCGACCACGAGGTCGGTGGCGGCGAGTTCCGTCCGGGCCTTCTTGATCCGGGCCGGCTTCCAGCCGGTCCAGCGGACGCAGTTGCGGTCCGTGGGATCGGGCAGGGCGAGCAGCATCAGGTAGAGGGCGGCGGCGTCCGCGCCCAGGCCGAGCGTGTCGGCCACCTCGGTCACCAGGTCCGGCACCGCACGCGTCGGGTCCTGGGCCGGGTGCTGCGGGGAGCCGTCGGGGGCGCCCGCCGAGACCGCCGCCGCGGTCTCCTCGCTCAGCAGTGCGCGCATCGCGAGCAGATCACCCGTGGCGTAGGGCGCGACGGTGCCCTCGACCAGGCCGAACGCCGGATCGTCGGGGCCCGCGAGTCCGGCCGGCCGGATCAGCAGTTTCTCGTTGTCGCCGTGGCCGGGGGCCAGGAGCAGCGCCGTTCCGGCCGGGACCAGGCCGTCGGGGCCGGCGCCGCCGGTCTCGGGAAGCCCGTGGGCGGCACGGACGGCGGCGCCGATCGAGTGACCCGACTCGGTCCAGTCCAGACCGAGATCGAGCACCAGGGAAGGATCGGCGAGGCGTGCGCGCAGGGCGGCGAGCCCGACGGGCAGGTGCGCCCGCAGCGGGTGCCCGTACGGCAGGGTGTAGGCGAGGGTCCGCAGAGCGGTCAGGGCGGTGAAGAGCGCGCCCCGCGCGCCCACCCGGAACAGGCCGGGGCGGCCGGTGCCGTCCTCGACGGCGGCGCCGTGGGCCAGCCAGGGCCTGGTGCCGGTGTTGAGGACGAGGTCGACGGCGCCCGGGGAGGTGCCCGACAGGTCCAGGTCCAGGTCCTCGGGGACCCGGACCAGGGAGCCCAGACGCTCCTGCCAGACCTCGGCCGCGGCCTTGACGTCGGGGCCCGTGGTCCACAGCTCGGCCGGGTCCGTGGGCAGCAGCGCCCGGAGTACGGCGTGCCGGTCGTCGCGCGGCAGCTCGTCCAGCCTGGCTCTGGCCTCCTCGAAGGCGCGCTTCTTCACCCCGAGCAGCGCCAGCGTCTCGGCTCCGGGTTCCTCGCCGGTCGCCGACAGCAGGGCGGTGGACTGGAGCGGACCGATCCGGGTGGCGGCGTGGAACGCCTCGACGGCCTCCGGACGCCAGGGCGCCGGTCCCTGCTCCCGCACCAGGGCGGTGAGCCGGGTCAGCCGGTCGGGGGCGATGTCCTGCCGGTACACGTGCTCGCGGTCGAGGGTGAAGCCGGGAACCGGGCCGAAGGCGCCGGTCGGGTCGTGGTCCAGGGCGAGCCAGCATGTCGCGTCGTCACGGGAGTTGGTTCCGCGGTGGGCGAGGATCACGACGGTGCGGGTGCCCTTGCGCAGTACCTGGCCGAGGCGGTGCACGGCTTCGGGGCGCCCCGGCCCGGATGCCCCCACCGCGAACGGCTCGACGAGTCGCACCCGGCGTACGGTGCCCGACGGGCCGGTGAGCGGGCCTGCGGCGAGGGTGTCCAGCAGCACGAGAAGACCGGCGCGGTGCTCGGGGGCGGTGGCCTGCGAGGAGGCCCGGTAGGCCAGCTGGGGCAGCTTGTCGAGGAGGCCGGTCCAGTCCGAGGCGTCGCTGGGCACGGTGTACTCGTCCCGCTGCCAGCCGTCCCCGGGAGCGAACGGGGCTTTGGGCACGATGGGCGGGCCGAACGCGGGCTCGCCGCCGAGGACGTGGTTGACGGCGAGAATCTGCCGGATGACGGTCCACCGGGGCCCGCCTCCCCACCAGCTCCCGTTCATGCGCTCGGAGCCCCAGACGGAGGCGTGCCGCAGGGTCAGGTCGTCGCCGTACTCGGGCTCCTGCTCGAAGAACATGCCGTGGGTGCGTGCGGTGTCCTGGGGGGTGGCCGCCTCCGCGGGCCGGGGCGGTTCCAGGTACCGGAGGACCGCGACGGCCCGGTCCACGGCGTCGCGGACGGTCGCGGTGACGCCGGAGAGGAGCCGTGCGTCGGTCACTTCCGGCAGCAGTCCGGCGACGGCCTCCTCGCTGAGCTCCCGCACCGACGGTCCGGTGTACTCCTCGACTGCCCGGAAAGCCTCCGTGTGCCGGGCGACGGCGTCGACGACGACCTCGAACAGTTCGTCCGCGCGGGAGTCCGTCATGGCGCGCAGGGCGGCGGAGCCCCGTTCGTCCCTCGGGCGCAGGGCGTGCCAGTAGGCGACGGGAGGCAGGTAGGGGGTGCCCGCCGCGTGGTTCCCGCCCGAGGAGCCGAGGGTGACGGACCAGAGGCTGCCACCGATGCCGTCCGTGTCGGCCGGGTGCGCCTCGACCGCGCGGTGGCGCAGGGCCACGACCGGACGTGACCCACCGGGCAGGGTGAGGGCGCCGAGCGGCACCGGGGAGCCACCGTCGGGCAGTGGGTGCGGCAGGCTGACCGTGTGGCCGTCGGGGGTGCCGGCCGCGGTCCGGTGCCCGTCGGCGGGGGCGGCCGTGCCGGGCTCGGTCACGGTGCGGCGGACCCAGCGGCCGAGGACCGTGCCGTCGGTGCCGAAGGGGGTGGTCTCCAGGCCGGGCTGGAGGGGCAGCACCTGGCAGTGCTCGGTGAGCAGCCGGCTGCCGTCCCGAACGCCGGAGCGGAGGAACGCGGGGAGGGAGGCTCTGCCGTGGGTGCCTGCGGCCGGGTCGTACTCCAGCCACACCCGCTGGGTGCCCTGGTGGCCTTCGCGCCAGAGCCCCGTGCCGTCGGAGATGACGGCACGCTGGGGTGGCAGTGAGGTGTCGCCCGCGTGCAGGGCCTTGCCGCCGGTGGCGCGACCGCCGCCGGGGAGCGGCAGGCAGACCTCGTCCGACGGGCCGGAGCCGCCCCAGCGGGGGATCTCCTCGCCGCCCATGGTGAAGATCTCGGCGGGGCGGTGCGACCAGTAGCCGCGCTGCTTGCCGTCCTCCCACCACATGACCAGCAGTTCGCCGTCGACGTGGCGGAAGGCAGGGGTCCGCCACTGGTCGACGGTGGCGGGCAGTCGCAGGGTGTGCCGCAGCAGAACGCCGTCCGGGCCGATGACGACGGCCCGTTCGAGCGTGTTCAGGATCAGCGCGGGCCAGGCACCGGTGACGCCGACGCCCTCCGAGCGACGGTGCCGCGGGCGCGCGGCGGCGGCCTCGGCTGCCTCGGCCGCCAGTTCGTCGTAGGCCTCGTCCAGGGCGGACCAGCCCAGTTCGTCGAGGATGCCGGTACGCAGCGTGGAGGCGAGCAGCGGCACGATGTCATGGCCTTCGAGGAGTCGCACGGCCTCCGGAGCGACGTCCGCGGCCACGGAGCGGAAGGCCGAGAGCTTGTGGAGGGCCGTTCGTAGCCCGGGGAGCCCCCGCGCGGCCGTGTACTCCTCCGCGCAGGCGGTCAGCCACTCCCGCAGGATCCCGGAGAGCACCGGGTGCTCGGCCAGCCTGGCCATGGTGATGTCGTCCAGCCCCTGGCCGTGCCGGCCGCCGAGACCGCCGATGTTCCGGCTCAGTAGGGCACGGAAGGCCGGCCGTTCGGCGACGGCGGTGAGATCCCGCGCGCCGGGCTCGGTGTCGGTCAGCCATGGGCCGCAGGAAAGCTGGAGCGCGGGTGTGCCGGTGTGCTCCTGGTCGTCCGGTTCGGCGACGGGGACGCCGGATGCCAGGCAGAGGTCGAGAAGGTCCAGGTCGGCGGTGCGCTGCCAGCGGCCCTGGAACAGTTCGACGGGGCGCCCGTCGGCGCGCAGCCGGTCCGTCATCCGGGCGGCGAGGCCGAGGGTCTGCGGGCTGCGGCCCGAAGTGGCCCGGTTGCGCCGGCGGTGTGCCTCCCAGCGGGCGAGCCAGTCCGCCGGGGACACGCAGGCATCGGAGGAGGCGTCCTCGTGGGAGGCGTCCGGGAGTGCGGTCAACAGGTCCTCGGCACCGGCCTCGGCCAGCAACGCGAGCCAGCCGGAATCGCCGTCCGTGTCCCGGCCGCTCTCGCTGAAGGTCTCCGGGAAGAAACCGAGGAGCCTCGCCCGCACGGCTCCGTCCCCCCGGGCGAGGGCGACGAGCGCGCAACGGTAGGAAGCCCAGAACGAGGCGGGGGCGCGGACGACACCCGGCGAACCGATCAGGTCGGCCACCAGGTCGCGTTCGGCGGCTTCGCGGTCCAGCCCGGCGGCCTTGACCAGCGCGCGCACGTCCTGTGGCAGCGCCGCGTACGGGGGCATGCCGGCAGCGCAGCGCTCCACCAGCAGACGGCGGAACTGCGCCCAGGCGTCCGCCGGTGCGAGTCGGGCCACCAGGTCCCGTACGTACTGACGCAGCGCCTTGACCGTCAGCGCGCCGGCGAAGGCGAACTCCAGGAAGACGGCCCGCTGCCGGTCCTCGTCCACGGCCAGCCCGTGCACCCGCTCGGCCTCGCGGGCCTTGCCGAAGAAGGAGGCAGCGTAAATGGTGTTCTCCGCCTGGAGGAAGAGGCGCGCCACCTGCTCGTAGTAGGTCGGGAGGAAGTGCGGCACGGCCCTGCCGAGACGGGTGCCGAGCTCGTCGAAGCCGTCCTTGGCCGCTCCGGCGCGGGTTTTGGCCTGCCGGCCCAGACGCTCGATGTCCTTGACCAGGGCGAGGGCGTGATACCCGTTCGCCGGATCGTTGACCAGGGCCCAGGCCGGGAAGCCCAGCGCCTCACGGCGCACCTGGCCCACGACGGGGGCCTCGGCGGTCCGGGCCAGTCCGAGGAACTCCAGGGCCAGGTCCTCGGCTTCGCCGAGGGTGCCGGGCACGAGCCGGACCACGGGGCGGTCGCCGAGGGCAGGGTGGGTGTAGGTGCGGGCCGTCAGCGTGTCGGCGTCGTCCGCGTCGGTGGTGCGCGCCGCGAGGATCGCACCGGCGTCCAGCAGGGCCGCCGCGCGGGCGTCGGTGACGGGGGCGGAGGTGTCCTCGTCCCGGGCCTGGGCGGGGATGGAGGGCGTGCCCGCTGCCGCCGTGTTCGTGTCGGTGTTCGTCGTCGTGGTGCTCATGCCGCCCGCTCCTCGTCCTCGACATCGCGGCCGGCGTAGAGCGCCGCCGCCATGCGCATGCCCTCGGACCACGCGACGGGGCCGACCTCGGCTGCCGTCAGCGAGCGCCCCGCGGGGTCGGTCCAGCCCAGCGGGCCCGTCTCGGTGTCGTACGCGTCGTATCCGTCGTGTTCGCCGATCCAGATGCGCGCCTCGGCCGTCACGCCGTCCTCCACGACCGGGCAGACCGCGTACCCGCCGCGCGACCGGTAGCCGAGCTGGGTGACGCGGCCGTGCAGGAAGCGCAGTTCCTTGAACACGCCGCCGGCGTAGGTGTCCACGGAGGTGGTGTCCGGGGCGAGGCCCTGCGGACGGCGCCACACCTCGCGGAACAGCTGCTCCACGTTCTGGCTCACCCCCAGTTCGACCGCGAACTCCCGCAGGTCGTCGAGGTCGTCGAGGAGGACGGGGTGAGGAACGCTGACGACGTCCGGGGTGATGCGGACCGTGTCGCCGTCCAGATCGACGAGGCCGAGACCGCGGTCGGGGTCGACGTCGCGCAGGAACCCGGCGACCCCCCCGTCCTGGGCGGTGACCACCACGTCCCGCAGGGCCGTCTGCCACGCCGGATCGGGCCAGACCCGGGCGAGCACGGCCGTGGGGACGGGCAACGAACGCACCATCCACTGCTCGACGTCGGCCAGGCACCGGCGTTCGTGCCGCTCCAGCCACTCGGTCAACTGCCGGAGCCCGACGACCGCCGGGTCGTCCTTCACTGCGGCCGGGACGGATTTCAGCCGCCGGCCCTTCCCGTTGCGGCAGACCACCTTGCCCGCCTCCAGAGCGACCTCGTAGTCGCCCGCCGGAACCCACCCCATGCGCTGTTCTCCCCCGTACGGACGGCCGCCGGACCGGCGGCACGCTGATGAGACCCGTCGACGGCAACGCACCGTGACGAGTGGAAGAGACTCTAGGCGGCCCCAGTGACAATCAGTTCGGGCACCTTGGTTTCGCCGTACCGGAGTGCGTCACGAGGTCATCGGCGATTTCGCCGGCCGCAGCTCCGGACCGGGCCCACCAGGACGACCGGGTATCGTGCCCGCCGGCAACCTGGTTCCTTTGAGGAGGGGAAGCGTGACCGACACCGACGAAGCCCGATCCGCGGACGGTGCGGCTCCTGCGGCCCAGCAGAGTCGGCTGAGCCGCCTGATGCGCTTCATCCCTTTGATCGCCCCGATCCTGCTGTGGGCTGTGCCCTGCTGGGTGCTACTGCACGCCGGCCAGCACTGGCCGCTCCCCGTGGCGCTGGGCGGCACCGTCCTGTTCGCCCTCGGTCTGGTCACCATGCCGCTCGCGATGGTGCGCGGCCACGGCCGGCGCCAGCAGGACCGGGCGGCGATCGTCGGGGACAGTCTCCTCGGGACCAGCTGGGTGCTGTTCACCTGGTCCGTCCTGTTCGGCGTCCTGCTGCGGCTCGCCCTGACCGTGACCGGCGTGGGCGACGGGCGGAGCAGGGCCCGGATCGTCACCTGGGCGGTGCTCGGTGTGGCCGCCCTCTTGCTCGCCTGGGGGTACGCCGAGGCCCGCCGGGTGCCGCGGGTACGCCGGCTCGACGTACGACTCCCGCGCCTGAGAGCCGGTTTGGACGGCACCCGTGTCGTCCTCATCACCGACACCCATTACGGCCCGCTCGACCGCGCCCGCTGGTCGGAGCGGGTCTGTGCGAAGGTCAACACCTTGGAGGCCGACCTGGTGTGCCACACCGGCGACATCGCGGACGGCACGGCGCGACGCCGCCGCGCCCAGGCCGCCCCGCTCGGCACCGTGCGAGCCACCCGGGCCCGGGTCTACGTCACCGGTAACCACGAGTACTACAGCGAGGCCCAGGGCTGGGTCGACCTGATGGAGGAGCTGGGCTGGGAGCCGCTGCGCAACCGTCACCTGCTGCTCGAACGCGGCGGCGACACCCTGGTGGTCGCCGGCGTGGACGACGTCACCGCCGAGTCCTCCGGCCTGGCCGGCCACCGCGCCCACCTCGCCGGAGCCCTGAACGGTGCCGACCCGGACCTGCCCGTCCTGCTCCTGGCCCACCAGCCCAAGTTCGTCGACCGGGCGGCGGCGGGCGGCGTCGACCTCCAGCTCTCGGGCCACACCCACGGCGGCCAGATCTGGCCCTTCCACCATCTGGTCCGCATCGACCAGCCCGCCCTCGCCGGCCTCAGCCGCCACGGCGCCCGCACACTCCTCTACACCAGCCGCGGCACCGGTTTCTGGGGCCCGCCGTTCCGCGTCTTCGCCCCCAGCGAGATCACCCTGCTCGTGCTCCGCTCACCGCACGGGCCCACCTCGGCGTAGCACCGGGCGGGGCGGGGCTTCCGCCAGCAGCCGTCCCCTCACCGCTCGGCGTCGGCGACCCACTCCGTGAAGCTTTTCGGCAGACGCCTGCCTGTCGGGTTCTGCCGGGTGGGTTCGTGATCCGGAAGACGTGCGGCGTCGCCTCGTACGCCTCTACACCCACCCGGATTCCGGCGTCGGAGGCCATCTGCGCGGAACGCAGGAGTCGTCCTGAAGCGCCCCTCCGAGGCGCCGACCGTGAACAGCAGCGGCGGGAAGGCCGTCGAGGTCGCCGTGGATCGGTGGCTGCGGAGACTGGTCCGGCCGGGTGCTGCCCAGGTACTGGCCGATGAGCCGGGTGAGCAGAGCGCGGTCGGCCTTTGCATCGTGGAGGGCGTTGGCGTCGCTGGACGGGTCGGACGGGGTGGCCGGTGATCGCGGAGTTGGTGATGACCGCAGCGGGAGAGCGGTGCCGGGTTCCTCGAGCGCGAGCAGGTCGGACAACGCCGGCGTGGCACCTGGAGACTCGGAGAAGAAGACGGTCTTCGCAGCGGACACCCGCTTGCCGGAGTGATCGGCCGCCGGTCACCGGCCCAGTGGCGCCGGGCCGATCAGCCCTCCGGTGAGCGGGGAAGCGCCATCCTTCTCCACCGCGCGCGGCTGATCCTGGTCGACGTCGGCTGCTCGGTAGTGGGCGGTCCCCCGGTCGCTGTTCCACGGAGCTCGTCGTGGAATCGGGCGGCCCGGGGGTGTTCGGTAGGGTGGCGGGGTGCTGGCTGCCTGGTCGGTGCCTTCCGGGGGGATGACGAGACGAGGACTATGCCTGAGCAAGCGAGCCCGCCTGCGATAGCACCGGACGGTCACCTGGAGGCTTCGGTCGAGGCAGCACGGATGGCGGCGGTGCGCCGTTACGACATTCTCGACACTCCGCCGGACGGCGCGTACGACCGGGTCGCGGCGCTGGCCGCGCGGTTGTTCGAGGTGCCGGTGGCGACGGTGACGATCGTGGACGAGGACCGGATCTGGTTCAAGGCCACCCACGGCCTGGAAGGCGTCAGCGAGATCGGCCGCGATCCGGGGCTCTGTGCCTCGGCGGTGCTCACCGATGACACCACGGTCATCCCCGACACCCTGCTGGACCCGGTCGCCTGCTCCAACCCGCTGGTCGCCGGCCCGATGGGGGTGCGCTTCTACGCCGCCGCCCCGATCACCACCGCCGACGGGTACCGGCTGGGCACGGTCAACATCCTCGACACCCGCCCCCGCGAGATCAGCGAGGCCGATGCCTCCACACTCGGGGACCTGGCGGCCGTGGTGTGTGACCAACTGGAGTTGCGACTGTCGGCGTTGCACGTGGTGCGCGTCGAGCAGGAGCGCCGCAAGGTCGAGCAGGACAAGCGCCAGGCGGAGGAAGAGGCCCGCCGGCGTGCCGAGCGCGACAAGGCGGCCATCGCCGCGTTCGCCTCCACCCTGCAGCGCACCCTGGTGCCCCCGGCACTGCCCGCGGTACCGGGCCTGGAACTGGCCTGCCATTACAAGACCGCCTCCCCGCAGGAAGTGGGCGGCGACTTCTACGACGTCTTCCCTGTCGGCGGGGGCCGGTGGGCGTTCTTCCTGGGCGATGTGTGCGGCAAGGGCGCCGAAGCCGCCTCGATCACCTCTCTGACCCGCTACACACTGCGGGCCGCGGCCCTCGTCGACGCCGACCCCACAGCCGCGCTCAAGGCCCTGAACACCGCGCTGCTGCTGGACGCGGCAGTCGGCACCCGCTTCTGCACCGCCGTCTTCGGCCTGCTCGATCCGGCCAGGGACGGCGGGTTCACGGTCACGCTGGCCACCGGCGGCCACCCGCCCGCCTACCACCTCAGCCCGGTCGAGGACGGCGGTGTGCGGGTCGAAGCGGTCCGCGCCAAGGGCGGCATGCTCGTCGGTGCGTTCGCCGAAGCCACCTTCGCCTCACGCACCCTGCACCTGGCCCCCGGCGAGGGACTGCTGCTGTACACCGACGGGCTGACCGAGGCCCGAACTTCTGATGGTCACATGCTCGCCGATACGGGCTTGACCGACTTCCTGACCCGGCGACCGGGACCGGTGAGCGCCGGTGCTCTGATCGATGACACCGTCGCACTGCTGGACACGCTCCCCGACACCGAACGCGATGACGTGGCCCTGCTCGCCCTGTCCGTTCCCACCCCCGACGCCGCTCCCACAGGCATCGTCACCACCGCTCACAGCGCCGCCGCCCCGACCGCCGACGTCTGCATCGGGCAGGAGAACCCACGTCCATGACCGACGCATTCCGCATCGACGTCCCGCACACCGACGGCGCCCTGGCCGTGATCGCCCTGTCCGGCGAATTCGACATCGCCGCCGCACCCGCCGTACGGGCCCGCGGCCTGGAACTCATCGCGAACGGCCACCCCCACCTGGTCGCCGACCTGGCGGGCGTCACCTTCTGCGACTCCTCGGGGCTGGGAGCCCTCATCGGTATCTGGCGCTGCGCCAAGGACGCCGATGGCTCTCTGACCCTGGCGGCCATTCCCGAGCGGCTGGGCCGCCTGCTCGGCGTCACCGGGATGGACGCCTTCCTGCCCGCCCATCCCAGCGCCGAGACCGCGCTGATGGCACGCCAGGGAGATCGCCGCACCGCCTGAAAAACCTCCCGCGTGCAACCGGGTTCCAGCGGGGTGGTCCGGCACGGCCCAACGCCGGCCGAACGCGCCGGCGCTCCCCACTCGGGGCGCCCACACCCGCCTGGGATCGTGGGCACCCGTACAGCGCTACGACGGTGCTCCCCCGCCCGCCGTTTCCCAGCCGTGCAAGAACGCGGCGATGGAGCTCTACCCGTCGATGGCCGGGCACCTTCGTCGCGCGCTCCTGTGGATCCACAACCACCACGGTTCTCTGCCCGCCTACCGCCAAACTCAGGGCGCCACAGGAAAAGACGTCTCCGAACTGCCCGGGAGAAGTCCAGCGACCCACCTGCCACCACTCCTCTTGACCTCCGCCGCACAACGAAGAGCCACGTTCCAATTGGGCCCGTGCGGTGCCAGGCTGTCCTCGGGCAAGCCTCGCTCCGCACAGGACATGGAAGGTGCGCTGCCCGCGCCTATGGAGACCATTGCCCGACAACTCAGAGGAGGGCGCCGCCGGAAACCTCGATGCGCTGGGCGGTGACCCAGCGCAGGCCCTCGGAGGCCAGCGCGGCTATGGCATCGCCGATTTCCTCAGGTTCGCCGACGCGGCCGAGCGCGGTCTGCCCGGCCAGAATCCCGCGCATCCCGGCGTCGTCCCGCATCGCTCCCCCGTTGAAATCGGTGGCGGTCGGCCCCGGCGCGATGGAGTTGACCCGGATGCCGCGCGGACCGAGTTCCGCGGCGAGGGTGCGGCTCAGGGCTTCGACGGCGGCCTTCGAGGCGGAGTAGACCGAGGTGGCGGGGCTGGTGTGGCGGGTCAGTGACGTCGAGACGTTGATGACGCGGCCGCCCTCAGCCAGCAGGGGCGCGAGTGACTGGATGAGGAAGAAGGTGCCCCGGACGTTGGTGTCCATCACCGTGTCGAAGTCGTCGACCGTGACGTCCTCCAGCGGCCCGAACACCCCCACCCCGGCGTTGTTGACCAGGATGTCGAGCCGCGAGGCACCCCAGCGCTCCAGTTGCCGGCTCAGTTCGGAGGTGAAGGACGCGAAGGAGGAGACGTCGCTGATGTCGAGCCGGAGAGCAGCGGCGGTCCCACCCACCCCCTGAACCTGCTCCACCGTCTGCTCGGCCCCGGTCCCATCACCGCGGTGGGTGACCAGGACCCGCACCCCTCGCCTGGCCAGAGCAACGGCCGCGCCACGTCCGAGGCCGCGATTCGCACCGGTCACCAAAGCGATCTTGTCGATCGTCATGAACTTCTCCTCCACCGCTCGGCTACCGGCGTTCGTCCGGCGCCGTAGATGCGATGCGAGTCACTCGACTCGCCTTCTCCCGGTAACCGTAGGCAGGACGACTGAGGCGAGTCAAGTGACTCACCTCGGGGCTGCGGCATACTGTCCGCATGGCAGCAGAACTCTCCGCGCACCACCGCAGACTCGCTCAGCAGAAGCGCGAGGCGATCACCTCCGCGGCCACAGAGCTGTTCCTGGACCGCGGCTACGACGGCACCTCACTGGCCCGGATCGCCGAAGCGGCCGGGGTCTCGAAGTCCACCCTGTTCAAGCGGTTCCCCACCAAAGCGGCCCTCTTCGAGGCCATCGTCACCGAGTCCTGGCAACGTGACGCCGACGACGCCGCCACGCGGCCACAGACCGGAGATCTACGCGCCGGACTGACCGCCATCGGCCACCGCTATGCCGACCTGGTCGGCCGGCCCGGCATGACAGCCCTCTTCCGGATCGTCATCGCCGAACTGCCTCGTTTCCCCGAGCTGGGACGAATGCAGTTCCGGCTCGGCAAACTGCCCTACTTCACCTCCGTGCAGCACTACCTGGAAGCCGAGCACGAGGCGGGCAACGCCGACGTCCCTGATGCGGCGAGCGCCGCGAACCAGTTCCTCGGCATGATCGCCAACTACGTCCTGTGGCCCCGCATGCTGCTGACCGACTGGAACCCAGCAGCCTCCGACGTCCATGACGCCGTCGAACAGGCCGTCCGGACCATGCTCGCCAGATACACCCCGACCTGCCGGTCCGAACCGTAACCGGAAGGTCGACGAAAAAAGCTCCCGCGAGCCCCGGCCATGCGCGTCGGCGCGAACCGGGATGTCAGGGCCGGTCGGTCTGCGGGGCGGCCTCCCCCGAGTCGGCGGCGGCTTCCTCCAGATCGGCGACGGTCCCCGACATGATCGTCCGTACGTGCCGGGTGATGTGCTGCACGGGCCAGTCCCACCACGCCACGGCGACGAGCCGGGCGATGTCCGCAGCGTCGTAGCGGGTGCGGATGAGCCGAGCCGGATTGCCGCCGACGATGCCGTAGTCGGGGACGTCGGCGGTGACCACGGCGCCGGCGGCGATGATCGCGCCGTGCCCGACGCGTACACCGGGCATGACCGTGGCACCGCGGCCGAACCACACGTCGTTGCCGACGACCGTGTCGCCCCGGCCGGGCAGGCCGGTGATCAGGTCGAAGTGCTCGGCCCAGGAGCCTCCCATGGTGGGGAACGGGAACGTGGAAGGACCGTCCATGCGGTGGTTGGCGCCGTTCATGAGGAACCGGGTGCCCGTCCCCAACGCGCAGTACTTGCCGATGACAAGCCGCTCGGGCCCGTAGTGGTACAGGACGTTTCGCGTCTCGAAGGCGGTCGGCTCGTCCGGATCGTCGTAGTAGGAGTAGTCACCGACCTCGATCAACGGCGACCTCACCAACGGCTTGAGCAGAACCACGCGCGGGTGCTCAGGCATCGGGTGGAGCACGGTGGGGTCAGCGGGCACGGGCTGCATCGCGGCAACGGTTCCTCTCCGGGGACCTAGAGCGACGACTGTCGCGTTAAGATGCTGGCACAGCCCTGCCACCTGATCAACCGGATACTGATTGCCGATGACAGACCGACTGGACACGACGTCGGACCGCCGTCCGGGCGGTCGCACCGCCCGCATCCGCGCCCAGGTTCTCGATGCGGTGCGCGCCGAACTCGCTGAAGGCGGTCACGAAGGACTCACGATGGAGGGGGTCGCGACGCGAGCCGGAGTGCACCGCGCCACGGTCTACCGGCGTTGGCGCGATGTCGGTGGCCTGCTCGTCGACGTCATCGACGCCGCCGGCGAGATCGACTGGCAGCCGCCGGACACCGGCTCGCTGCGCGGCGATCTGACGACCCTCAACCAGGAGATACAGGCATCCCTGGTCCTGCAACCGTCTTTCGCCGTCGCCCTGATGGCCGCCTCGTTCCACTCCGAACAGGCCGCGCGGGCTCAGACGCGGTTGTGGACGGACCGGTATGCCCAGTGCGAGATCCTCGTCGAGCGCGCCGTCGAGCGCGGTGAACTCCCCGCACGGGACACGGACGCACGGAGCCTTCTGATCGCCGCCACGGCGCCGCTCTACCACCAACTGGTGCTTCTGCGTGCCGATCCGGACCCGCGACTCCCGGAACGGGCCGCGGACACGGCA
This sequence comes from Streptomyces sp. NPDC005899, assembly GCF_040629645.1. NCBI lineage: Bacteria > Bacillati > Actinomycetota > Actinomycetes > Kitasatosporales > Streptomycetaceae > Streptomyces > Streptomyces sp. NPDC005899. The sequence goes on from NZ_JBEXWB010000004.1 coordinate 19,482, forward strand.
GTCCTGGCGGCTGCCGCGGGCGCCTTCTCCGTCCGTCGGGAGGACAGTGCCGACACGTAGCCGATCCCCGCGCCGAGTGTGGCGCACTCGCGTTCGTCGTCGTCGGCGTACACGGTCACGGACATGAGAGACCCGTCCTTCACGCAGAAGGACTGCCCTCTCGCTCCGAGCGATCCGCCCGGAGGTGCCATCCCTGGAGGTCGCCGGTGTCGTTCGGCGTCGCGCCGTGGCACCTCGGTTGCAGCACATGACGGGCGCTCGACGACCCGGCGGGGGGCGAGGCCGTCAGGCCGATCCGCGACGCGATCGAAGCCCGCATCCGCTGGCTGCTCGCCGAACTCCGGACCCACTGACACTTCGCATGGCAGAGCGGTGGCGTTGTCGTGGCGGACACCAGGGACCACCTGGGCCCGATCCGGGGTCGGGCCCTCCACCGAGGTGTCTGCCAGGCGTTGTCCGGCCCTGGTGCCGGTCGGGGAGATCGGGTGGCCGGAGGCCTCAGACCGCGACGGACAACAGGTCCACCACGAAGACGAGGGTCGAGCCCGGCGGGATCAGCGAGGAGGGTGACCGGTTGCCGTAACCGAGGCGCGGCGGAACGATGATCTCTCGTCGGCCGCCGGCCTTCATCCCTCTGATCCCGCGGTCCCAGCCCTTGATGACCTTGCCACCACCCACGGCGAACTTGAACGTCCGGCCCCGGTCCCAGGAGGAGTCGAATTCCTTGCCGGACGCGAAGGTGACCCCCACGTAGTGCACCTGGACCACCCTGCCCGGCTTCGCCTCGGGCCCCTCCCCGACGACAAGGTCGCGGATCGTCAGCTCCGCAGGAGGGTCGCCCTCCGGACGATCGATCTCGGGCTTCGTCACTTCACTCATCACAGTCTCATTCGCTCGCCGCCCGAAGCCCTCACACAGACCAGCCGGGCGCACGGTCACTCGCAGCAGAGGATCATGCTGCCACGAAGGTCTCCCTCAGTCGCTCGCCGCCCCGCTCTGTGATCCCGGTACCGGCGCCCACAGGGGTGCAGAGCGCGCTTCGGGTCCGGTGCGGCGGGGAACGCCCGTGGACGCCGTGGGCCGCATCACCGGTGCACCGCGGTGGAAGCCGATGCGTCCGCACCGACCGGAGATGTGCGGTGCAGACCCCCATCCGCCAGGTCCGCACGGCGCCCCCGCCGCACGCCTCAGGGGCGAGCCCGTACGAGGCCCGCACGAGGGCTGATCCAGGCACCGCGGCACGGCACGGGCATCGGAGACCGATCCGGATGGTGGCCATCCCGACCACCACCCCGGGCCAGGACCCGCCCGTGCGCTTTCCGTCCGCATGCCCGGGTGGCCGCCGGAAGCGATACTGATATCAGCCGCGGGACGACGCCTGCCATGCGCCGAGGCCGCCACGGGGCCCGCGGCCGGCCACCGTGGTGGCGTCCTCGCCACCGCCGGAAGGGGCGTCGCGATGTGCCGCTGGATCGTCCGTTCGGGCACGCCCGTCTTCCTCAGCCGGTTCCTGTCCCAGCCGCATCGTGGGTTCTTCGACGAGACCCGTCCCGGTCCCGTCGTGTCGGAGCCCTTGGGGGGCCTGCCGGACACCTGGAATGGGGTGCCCGAGGGCAGTCACGGCGTCGTCCGGCCGGGCGGGGGTGTACTCGGCCGCACCGGGCCTGGGTACGCCGACGGCCCGGGATCGGGAGATTGAGGGCCGTGGCCAGGACCAGCGGGAGAGCCCCGGGGCCGGCCGGTACGGGCACCGACCCGTCGGGCGATCCGTACCTGCGGACACGGTTCGCCCTACCCTCTCGGCCTGCCACCGGGATGACCACGGCAGACACCGGCCCGGCACACACCGGCCCGGCACGCACCGCGAGGCAGGAACGGACGACCGGGCCGGCCGCCTGCGCGGCCGTGCCACTCCGCCGCGCCGGTCTCCTCGCCCTTCTCCGGGGCATCACGGTTATCGGCGAGGACGACGTCTTCGGCACCACGCCCCACCATGTCCTGCGAGGTCGTCCCCACCGGCTGGGGCTTGAGCCACCTCGCTCCGGGCGCCCTGTCCGGGGTGCGGAGCGGAGGCAACCCGCGGGACCGCCCGTCCCGGTAGCGCGGGTCGCGACAGCGCGAGCCGGAGAAGAAGGGCCGACAGGTGGGATCACGAGGTGACCGGCCGAGCGCACCGCGAGCGACGGGCGGGCGGGGCGCGCACAGCGCCGCGGGTGCCCGCGCAGCGGTGCTGCTGGTGCTGGGCGGTGTCCTGGTTCCGCTCATCGCCGCCGGTCTACGCAGCGTCTTGTGGGTCCTGATCGGTATCGCGGGACTCGCGCTCGCCGCCGTCGGCGTGTGGTGGGCCCTGGCACATACCGGCGTCACATGAGTGACGTCGCGGGCTGAGGGCTCGCAGGGAACCATGCTGCAACGTCCTGCGATCCAGCTCGCTTCGCAGTGGGCGCATATCCGGCGAGGCCCGTAACAACGTGCGCCCAGCCGACAGCATGAGACCGGAGCAGCATCACGGCCCCTCGGCGACACAAGGCGTAGGGTCCGCCGTCATCGTGGCGGACCCTACGTCTTGACCGTCGCAGCCGTCATCGGCGGCTCGGCCCCCACCGGCTCGCCGGCAGGAGAGCCGTCACTTCACCACGACGTTGTCCCCGGACGACATGGACGGCCCGGTGGTGGTGTTGCCGTAGTACGCCCAGCGCCACGTACCCGTCTTGGAGGCCGTCACGGTCGTCTTGAGGTTGCCCGAGCTGTTCGCGAGCACCTTCTTCACCGTGGTGTAGGACGCGGCACCGGCGGGCTTGTACTGCAGGCTCACCGTGCGGCCTCCGTAGGAGGCGTACTTCCTGGTCTCCCAGTCGGCCCGCGTGACCTTTCCGGTCACGGTGATGGTCCTGCCCTTGGAGACCGGTTCGGGCGAGGCGTTGACGGTCAGGCGGGAGTTTCGCTTGACGTAGGCGGTCAGACCCTTGTCGTCGACGTCGGCACCGCCGCCCTCGAAGTACACCTCCGCCGCGACCTTCCAGGCCCCGGCGTCACTGTTGCGCATGGACCACACGCTCGGGTCGAAGAACATCCTCTCGTTGATGTCGCAGACGCCCGGGCCGGAGCCGGGGCAATCGCTCGTCTCGATGGCGTGCCACAGTCGTTCATCCGTACCACTGCGGTACAGGAACACCGCGGGCCACTTCCACCGGCGCTCGGTCGTCATCCGGAAGGAGGCGGGTACCGCGACCTCTTTCGACGTCCCGATCACGATCGGCTTGCCGCCGTTCACTTGGACACGGGTGAAGGAGACTCCACCCTCGGCCGCCCCGGCCGGCACCGCGGCTACGGCTGTGAACACCGCCGCCGCACCGCCGGCCACGACGACTCTCCAGACCTGCTGTCCCACCTGATCCCCGATCTCCGTACGGAAGGCACCGAAGGCTCATCCCTCCGGCGCCTGAGAGACGTCCGGCGTGCACGCAGGGTTGTACACCCTTGAGGTCACGATGGGATATCAGGCGATGCCGCTTCGGGGTAGCCGACGTCGGCGATGTCCTCGGCCAGGTCGCTGAAGGTGAGCTGCGAGTTCAGCGATGACACGAGCTTCCGGCTCAGCGGTCGCAGGGCGTACACGTCGCGCACCGCTTCCAGGTCCACGGGCACCTCGTAGTAGTCCTCGGCGAAGCGCTGGAACGCTTCCGGTGAACGGTCGACCAGGAGCTCGAACAGGCCTGATGCCCCGTCGGGGTCGGAGCACCCGGCGGGGAAGTCGATCACGCCGTGCCGCCACCGGTCATCCGTCGCTGCCCGCCACAGGCAGGCCGTCACGACCGGAACGTCGTCCTCGTCGGTGAACGCCGGTTCTTCGACGAAGGGCTTGAAGATCCCCGGGACCTCGTCGATCACTCCCGGCCAGGGCTCACCATCGTTGGCATAAGGGCTCATCGGTGCTTCGTGGTCGAAACCACGGACATAGGCCCCGGCCGCCGAGAACACGATGGAGTACTCGTCCCCCGATCCGTTGCGCATCGATGCCAGCTCCTCGCCATCGGCCCAGCCGGTGTCGAAGGAGTAGTACCGGCCTTCCCGGTCCGGGCTCAGGATCGCGTTGAGTACTGCCAGCGAGCGGCACAGGTTCCGCAGGTCGGCGATGGAGGGAAGCCGAAGAGCTACGTCATGGACAGTCACGTACTCATCCAACCGGATTCCTCCGACAGGCGGCCCTCAAGGGTGTCACGCGCAGTGGCGGTTCCGCCCTGCCGGCCTGCGGGACACAGCGCCGGCTCATCGGGCAGCGACCGGGCCACAGATCCGGCACCCGCAGCCGCGCGGGGCCCTCCACGGCGTGTGTGCGGCCGTGCTGGCCCGGACCACGAGGGGTGGTCGCCGGTTCGAGCCGGCGGCTCTCCAACTCCTCACCACCGATCAGTCTGAGCAGGGTGCGCAGGGCGCTGCCCCCCTCTCCTTGAGTGGCTGGCGCACGGTCGTCAGGGCCGGAGCGACCCAGCGCGCTTCGGGCAGGTCGTCGAAGCCGATCACGCAGACGTCGTCCGGCACCCGCAGACCGGCCTCGGCCAGTGCTTCGTACCCGCCGATGGCCATGTGGTCGGAGCAGACGAAGAAGGCGGTCGGGGGTTCACGCAGTGCGATGAGCGCGCGGACCTGTTCGGCGCCGCCGGCCCGTTCGTAGGTGCCGTGCCGGAGCCGGCGGGGGTGGCTCGTGGACGTCAGTGAAACGTGAGCGTGACGTCAGCGGTTTCCCGCAGAGTTCGACGTCGTTCCGCCACCCGGTCGCGGAACGGCACGGCTCCGGCCGTGCTCACGTTCTATCGGACAAGGGAAGACAGGATGTCGGGAACGAAGCGTCTCAAGGCCGCGATCGTGGCGGCGGTCGCCGTGGCGGGCCTCACCGTAGCCGTCGCACCGGCGCAGGCCGGCACATGCGCGACGGAGGGCGGCGGCGTATACATCTGTGAGTACGGCATCACGAACCACCAACTCCTGCGCGGGGAGAAGGAGCAGTTCGTGGTCGGTTCCGACTACGCGGTGTGGACGCGACGGACCACGGGCGGCACGTGGGGCGGATGGGTCTCGATCGGAGGCAACGTGCGCAGCAGGGTGGAGGCCGCCCACGCCTACATCGGCACGGGTAACGACATCGAGACCACTCTTCTCGTCCGGGGGACCGACGGCAACCAGTGGACCGCGATGCGGCCGGCCCTCGGCAAGGCGTGGACGCCCTGGCGGAAGTTGGTGGACGAGAGGCCCTGGTAGTCGACCCTCCCGGGTGGTCGGCCTTTCCGGGTGATCGACCTTCCGGGGTGGTCGGCCTTCCGGGGTCGTCGAGTGTCTCGCGTTGTCACCCCCGCGCCATGACGCTCGATCCCTATGCCGGAAGACTCCTGTTCATGTGCGGCACAGGCGTCGGTGGTGGGTGCGTACCGAGGGCGGGCGCGTCGAGTGCTGCGCGGCAAGCGTCGTCGCGTCGACCCTACGGTGCCTGATCCAGCCGGCCGGGGCAGTGCGTCATGGCCCGGCCGGCGTAAGGGCGTTCGGTGACGCCCGAGGTGCGGGCGACAGCACAGCGCGCACCACGCCGTCAGGTCCGGGCCCGGCCGGAGAGCGCCCGGGGCCGCACCGGTTCAGGGCGTGGACAGTTCGAAACGCGTGACACGGACCGAGCCACCGAGTGCCCGGGTGGCGTGGTTGAAGAGGGCGAACCGGTAGCCCATGAAGAACCGCCAGTCGTTTCCCATGGAGAAGTCGGGCCCGAGGCGGGTGAACGTGATCCCGTCGGTGCTGTAGGAGAACGTCCCCGGGCGGGCCGCGCCGGGGCGGATGTCGGCACTCGCGCGCAGCCAGACGCGATCGCCCGGGACGGCGGCGCTCGCGAGTTCGTAGCCGGTGCCGGTGGTGTTCCAGTCGCCGTCCATGGTGAGCCCGCCGACCCTCACCACCCGCGCTGCGCCACCCTCACGCTTGATGCCGATCCATGCGGAGGAGTCGCGCAGCAGGGCGAGACCGGCCCGGTCACCGTCGCGCATCCCGGAGTGGTCGAGCTGCACCGTGGCGGTGGAGGTGGGGCCCTGGATCCGGTGGGTGAGGGTGTTGCGTGCCCAGTACAGGTCGCCGGTGACCGTCGCGGTGCGCAGGGTCAGGCCGCCGCCGGCCGACCACTTGGTGTTGTCCGGGTTGTGGTTCCACTCCCACCTCGGGCCGAGGGCCGTTCTGTCGAAGGTGTCGACCCCGGTCATGGGAGCGACCTGACGGGGTGGTGCTGGCAGGGCCGGACCGGGATAGGCGGTGCCCCACGCACCGTTCACCAGTTGGACCACGGGCCAGCCGTCCCAGGTCCAGGTGACCGGTGCCAGCGCGGGCACCCGGCCGCCGGGGTAGGCGTCGACGAACGCCAGGTAGTACCAGGCGCCGTTCTGCGTCTGCACCAGGCCGCCCTGGTGCGGGACGCCTCCGCCCGGGATCGGCCCGCGAAGGTCGAGGAGGACCTGCCGCATCGTGTACGGACCGAACGGGCCACCCGACGACTTCAGGATGTACTGCCCGTTCGCGGGGCGGGTCAGAAAGATGTAGTACTGCCCGTTGATCTTGTAGAAGCGGGAGCCCTCGAGGGTGCCGACGCTCGAGGGCGTCGTGAACACCTGTTGTGTACGGACCTGGGTGCGGCCGTCCGGGGAGAGCTGGGCCACGCTGATCGTGGAGTTGCCGTACGCCACGTAGAGGGTGTCGTCGCTGTCCACCAGGAGCCCGGCGTCGTAGTAGGGCGTGCCGATCGTCGTCAGCCGGCTCCACGGCCCTTCGGCGGCCGTCGCGGTGTAGATGTACGTCCGGGCGAAGTCGATCTGCCCCAGCCAGTAGAACGTCCTGTTGCTCGGACGATAGGCCAGCGACGATGCCCAGATGCCTCTCACATAGCCACGGGCCGCGTTCAGGTCGTACTTGGCGCCGAAGTCCAGGACCGGCACCGAGTGCCCGGCGATCTCCCAGTGCACCAGGTCGTACGAGCGCAGGACCGGCGCACCCGGTGAGTAGTGCATGGTCGACGCCGAGGCGTAGTACGTGTCACCGACGCGTATGACGTCGATGTCCGCGAAGTCCTGCCAGATCACCGGGTTCGTGTACTCCCCGGCGGCGACGCGGTCCGGCCCGGGGGCCGGACCGGTCGCGGCGCGAGAGGCGTCCGTCGGCAGAAGGACCGCACCGGCGGCGAGGCCGGTGGCGGCCGTCAGAGCGCGACGACGAGATAAAGGCTGACGAGGCCATGACATATTCATGCGCTACGCGCTCCTTGCGACTCAGCGTTCCGGTGGGCGCGACCCGGGCTGCCCCGCCGCGAGCGGGGCCTCCCTACTGTTCCGTATATCGAACGAGGGTCGAGGTGTCGAGCAACCTGAATGTGAGGGACTCCGCGCGCGACGTCAATACCCCTCGCACGAGCCGCTCGAGGCTCCGAAACATTCGACGACTTCCATGCGGACATACTGCGGTGGATGTCCGCGAACGACCCGATCCGCTTCATCGCGCACCGCAGACGACGTGGACCGATATCGCCGGCGCTGTTGACACGGCCGATCGCACCTCTAGTATCCGTGGCAGCCGATTTCCGAACGATGGTCGAAATTTCGAACTTCCACCCGTAACGATCCTCGGAACAAGGAGCCCAGGTGCCCAGACGATCAGGCGGACGACTGCTCCGCCTCCTCGCGACTGCCGTCCTGACGGTCACCGTGCCCGTGACCGCCTCCTCGAACCCCACCGCCTCGGCCGCACCGGGCAGCCCGGCACTCACCCCGCCGCTGGGATGGAACAGCTGGAACAGCTTCGGGTGCGGGATCACCGAGACCCAGGTGCGCCAGGCCGCCGACGCGATGGTGTCCTCGGGCATGCGCGACGTCGGTTACCGGTACCTGGTGGTCGACGACTGCTGGTTCGACCCGCAGCGCGACGCGGCGGGCAACCTGCGGGCCAACCCGACCAAGTTCCCCGGCGGGATGAAGGCGCTCGGGGACTACATACACGGCAAGGGCCTGAAGTTCGGGATCTACCAGGTGCCGGGCGAGCGCACGTGCGCGCAGACCAGCGGCGCCTATCCCGGGTCGACGGGCAGCAGGGGGCACGAAGCCCAGGACGCCGCCACGTTCGCCTCGTGGGGAGTCGACTACCTCAAGTACGACTGGTGCTCCTCCAGCGGTACCCGGGACGAGCAGGTCGCGCGGTTCACGCTGATGCGCGACGCCCTGCGTGCGACCGGGCGGCCGATCGTCTACAGCATCAACCCCAACAGCTTCCACGCCATCACCGGCGCCACCTACGACTGGGGCGAGGTCGCCGACCTGTGGCGGACGACCGAGGACCTGCTGGACATCTGGCAGAACGGCAACACCAACAGCTATCCGATGGGCGTCGGCAACGTCCTCGACGTCACCGCGCCGCTCGCGGCGCAGTCCGGCCCCGGCCACTTCAACGACCCCGACATGCTGGTCGTCGGCCGCCCCGGCCTGTCCCTGACCGAGTCCCGCTCCCACTTCGCCCTGTGGGCGCTGCTGGGCGCTCCGCTCATGGCCGGCAACGACATCCGCACCATGTCGGCCGACGTGAGCGCGATCCTGCGCAACCCGCGTCTGCTCGCGGTGAACCAGGACTCGCTGGGCGCGGGGGGACGCAGGGTACGCGACGACGGCGCCACCGAGGTGTTCGCCAAGCCCCTGTCGGACGGCTCGGTCGCGGTGGGCCTGTTCAACCGGGGCGGCGCCACCGCGACGGTCACGACGACGGCCGCGCAGGTCGGTCTGTCCGGAGGTCCGTTCACTCTCACCGACCTGTGGACCGGCGGCACGTCGAGCACGTCCGGGCAGATCTCCGCGAGCGTGCCCGCACACGGCGTCACCGCCTTCCGGGTGAGCGGCGGCACCCCGCTGACCGCCACCCAGTCGCGTCTGCGGGGCAACGGCTCCGGCCGCTGCCTGGACGTGGACAACGCCTCCACCGCCGCCGGGGCCGCCGTACTCCTCTGGGACTGCCACACGGCGGCCAACCAACTGTGGACCACCTGGGCGGGCGGCGAGATCCGCGTCTACGGCGACAAGTGCCTGGACGCCTACGACCAGGGCTCCGCCGTCGGCACCCGTGTCATCACCTGGCCCTGCAACGGCCAGGCCAACCAGAGATGGACACTCGGCTCCGACGGGTCGCTCCGCAACGTCCACGCCGGGCTGTGCCTCGACGCCGACGGGGCGGGCACCGCCAACGGCACCCGACTGCTCCTGTGGACCTGCAACGGCCAGGCCAACCAGAAGTGGACTCGCGCGTGAGCCGGAGCCGGGCCGAAGCCGTCGCACAGGGGGCAGGTGCCCCACAGCGCAGTGACCTGCGCGGCGCGCCGAACCCGTCGCGCACACCGCGACAGCCGACCTGACCGTCTCACCTCGTTCCTCTCCGGGACGTCGGCCGGCCGTTCCCACGGGGGCGGCGAAACGGCCGGGTCGACGCCTCACGCGGCGGTCGCGGTCCGTCGTCCCGGCACTCACTCGCAGAAGGAGGACATCTGCATGAAGAGATCCTGGGCTCTGTCCCTCGTCACTCTCGTCACCGCCGTGCTCGGGCTGACGACGGCCGGTGCGACCCCGGCCTCCGCCGCCCCGAGCACGCCCTTGCGGGTCATGCCGTTGGGCGACTCCATCACCTGGGGGGTGGGAAGCAGTACGGGCAACGGCTACCGGGGTCCGTTGTGGGACGAGCTCGCGGCGGACGGCCATCCGCTGGACTTCGTCGGCACGTCGCGGGGCGGTTCGATGTCCGACCCCGACAACGAAGGACACAACGGATACAAGATCCACCAGATCGCCGCACTCGCCGACGCGTCGCTGACGCGTTATCGGCCCAACGTCGTGACGCTGGAGATCGGGACCAACGACCTCAACGAGGGCTACCAGGTCTCCACCGCCACCGCCCGCCTGAGGTCACTGGTCGACCGGATCACCGCCGCCGTCCCCGACGCGACGGTCCTCGTCGCCTCGCTGGTGGTGTCCACCAGCGGCTCGGAGGAGCAGTACCGCGCAGCGTACAACCAGGCGATCCCCCAGATCGTGGGCGCCGCGCAGGCGGCGGGCAAGCACGTCGCGTACGTGGACATGAGCGGCCTGACCGCAGCCGACCTGGTCGACGCCCTGCATCCCGGCGACGCGGGTTACCGGAAGATGGCCGACGCCTTCCACCGCGGCATCCAGGCCGCGGACGACGCCGGGTGGCTACGGAACCCCGCCCCCGCCGCCTCACGGGTGCAGTCCGCCGTCTCCGGCAAGTGCCTGGACGTCAGCGGCGCGGGCACCGCCGACGGGACCGCCGTCCAGATCTGGAGCTGCGGTGGCGGCGTCAACCAGCTCTGGTCCGCGCACAGCGACGGCACCCTGCGCTCGATGGGCAAGTGCCTGGACGCCGTCGGCCGGGGGACGGCGAACGGCACGAAGGTGCAGATCTGGTCGTGCAGCGGCGGCTCCAACCAGGTCTGGGAGCCCTACAACGGTGGGTACCGCAATCCCGCCTCCGGCCGCTGCCTCGACGACCCGGGCTCCTCGACGGCCGACGGCACGCAGCTCCACCTGTGGGACTGCCACGGCGGCGCGAACCAGAAGTGGACCATCCTCACCGCCGCATGACCGCCGGGCGCGGCGCCGGGGCTTTCCGGCTCCGGCCCCCTCGAGCACTCATGACGTGCACCGATCACAAGCTCACTGCCGTCGCCGGGGGACGCGGCGTCGAGCTCGGCGAGCCGGGGGTGTCCGGCCGCGGGAGGGCCGGGACCCTCAGTCGGGGGCCGCGACATGCCGTCCGGCACGGGAACCCGCGTAAGCGGCGACCCGGAGCGTGCGCAGACGGTCCACGGGGCGGAGGCCGCGCAGCAGGTTGCGGTAGGGGTCGAAGGCCTCAGCGCCCTTCGACCGCTCGGCGGGATCCTCGCCTAGCAGGGTCAGCCGGGCCAGGGGCCGCCAGGTCGCCCCCGTCCCCACGCAGAGCCTGAACGCGAGGGGCCGCGCGGCGGTGGCGTCGCCGACCGCGGCCGGGTCGGCGGGGACCTGGGGAGTCCCGGGCTCCGGGAACACGGCGAGCACCCCACGCCGTCCGCCGACGACATACGGCAGGAGCGTGGAGTACGGGCCGGCGGTGGCGGACGTACGGGGAAGCGGCACGTGGCGGGACCAGCGGCCACGGCCACTGGTGGTCAGGAGCAGGTCCAGGGGGCGGCCGGGGCCGTCGGCGTCGGTCACCCGCAGAGCCAGCCCCGCCCCGTCCGGCAGGGGCCGTGGGAACCCCGCGGCACGCGACCAGCGCGCCGTCACCGGGTACGAGCCGGGGGTGTCCAGCCATGGCACGTCCCAGCGGGTCGCTCGCGCGGGCACGTCGATGCGGCCCGCCACGATCACCCCGTCGGGGTGCAGGGCCGGGCGGCTGCCGCGCCGGCGAGCTGCGGCACGGGCCGTCCGGAACGCCAGACGGTCGAGAAAGTTCATCCAGCTGTCCGTTCCTGCTGCCGATGGTGGTGGGGGCGGCCCCCGCCCTGATGCAGCGGGTGCCCCGTTCGGACCCGATCTATCACGGCCCGGCGCACGTCCGGAGTGCGGCGGGGCGGGAGCCGGGTCATCCCCTGACCGGAGGGGACGCCGCACGACCGCCCGGGTGGGCGAGCAGGCCGAAGCGACCGGGCATCCCGTCCATCACATCGCGCGGCCGGTCGGACGGCGACGGGGCGGGAGGGCTGCCCGTACCCGGCCCCGCCACCGTCCCGGCCTCGGTGTCCGGGCCCGATCACCGCGCGGACGCAGCTGTCGGACCTGTGCTCGGACATGTCGTACGCGGCGGACCCTTGTCGCTCACCGCGCCGAGCTTGTCGCTCACCGCGCCGAGGGGGGACTTGCCGACAGCACCGGCGAACACACCGAAGCCGAAGGCCGGTCCGCCCTGGCGGTCCCGGTGGGCAAGGCCCTCACACCCCCGGGGCGCTCGTGCCGCGACGGGTCAGCACCGTTCCCAGAGTGACCATGCCGATACCGAGGACGAAGTGCATCCAGTCGTCGGCCGCGTTGAGCGGCACGAAGTTGGCACTGCTGTGGTGCCCGACGAACATCCCGTAGAGCCACAGGACCAGGTAGACGGCGCCGCCGGCCAGCAGAAACGTTCGTGCGCAGAGTCGGTGCGCGCCATGGCCATCCCGGCGACGCCGAAGGCCAGGTGCACCAGGTTGTGCAGGATCGAGACCTGGAAGACGCCCATCAGTTGGGCCCCGGAGCCGTGGGACTGGCGGCAGGCCATTGGGTCATCACCTACGACCGGCGCGGCTTCGGCAAGTCCGGCCGGCCCGCGACCGGTTACGACTACGACACCTTCGCCGCCGACCTGCACACCCTCATGGAGACCCTCGACCTCCGCGACGCGGTCCTGGTCGGGTTCTCCATGGGGACCGGTGAAGTCGCCCGCTACCTCTCCACCTACGGTTCCGCCCGCGTGGCCAAGGCCGTCTTCCTGGCCTCACTGGAACCCTTCCTGCTCATCACCGACGACAACCCCGACGGCGCCGCCCCCGCCTCCTTCTTCCAGGGCGTCTCCGATGCCGCCAAGAAGGACCGGTACGCCTTCTTCACCGACTTCTACAACGACTTCTTCAACCTCGACGAGAACCTCGGCACCAGGGTCAGCGAGGAGCCGGTGCGCAACGCCTGGAACGTGGCGGCCGGCGCCGGTGCGATCGCCTCGGTGGCCGCGCCCCTGACCTGGCCCACCGACTTCCGCGCCGACATCCCCCGCATCGACGTTCCGGCGCTGATCGTGCACGGGACCGCCGACCGCACCCTGCCCATCGACGCCACCGGGCGCCGCTTCGCCAAGGCCCTGCCCACCGCGCGGTACACCGAGATCGAGGGCGCCCCCCACGGGCTGCTCACCACCCACACCGCCGAGGTCAACGAGATCCTGCTGGACTTCCTCGGCCAGTGACCGCCGACTAGACGACCGGTCTAGTCGGCGATAGGATGGAACCATGCCAGCCACTCAGGGCGACACCCGCCGAAGCATTCTCGACACGGCCCAGCGGATCATGTCCCACAAGGGCTTCGCCGCAGTGGGGATCAACGAGGTCCTCTCCGCGGCCGGAGTGCCCAAGGGGTCCTTCTACCACTACTTCAACTCCAAGGACGCCTTCGGCGAGGCGATGATGCGGTCGTACTTCACCGACTACCTCGCGGACATGGACCGCGTCCTCGCCGCGCCGGGCCTCACCTCGGCGCAGCGGCTGATGAACTACTGGCAGGCCTGGCGCGAGACGCAGAGCGTCGACGAATGCCAGGGGAAATGCCTGGCCGTGAAGCTCGGCGCGGAGGTCTCCGACCTGTCGGAGTCGATGCGGCTCGCACTGAAGGACGGCACCACCGCCATCGTCGACCGACTCGAACGGGCGATCACCGCCGGCCTGGAGGACGGCTCGCTCGCGGTCGACGACGACGCCCGCACCACCGCGCAGGTCCTGTACGACATGTGGCTCGGCGCGAGCGTCATGGCCAAGATCCACCGCGATGCAGGCCCCCTGGCCACCACGACGACGGTCACCCGCCGGCTTCTGCACCTGTAGCACTCACGCCATCCCGGCCCATCCACCACGCCTCGCGTCCGCGCGGCTTGCTCGACACTCATAGACGACCGGTCTAATTATTGTGAGACGACTGGTCTACTCAACCGAAGGAGCAGTAACCATGAAGGTCCTCATCGTCCTGACCTCGCACGACGAGCTCGGCACCACCGGCAGGAAGACCGGCTTCTGGCTGGAGGAACTGGCCGCCCCCTACTACCGCTTCAAGGACGCCGGCATCGACCTCGTCCTCGCCTCGCCGAAGGGCGGCCGCCCGCCACTGGATCCCAAGAGCAACGAGCCGGCCAACCGGACCGACGAGACCCGCCGCTTCGAGGCCGACCCCGAGGCCATGGACGCCCTCGCTCACACCGTCCGTCTCGACACCGTCTCCGTCGACGACTTCGACACCGTCTTCTACCCCGGCGGTCACGGTCCCCTGTGGGATCTGGCCGAGGACGCCACCTCCGTCCGCCTGATCGAGACCACCCTGCGCGCCGGCAAGCCGCTCGCCCTGGTCTGCCACGCCCCCGGTGTCCTGCGGCACGCGGTGAACGCGGACGGATCACCGCTGGTGCGGGGCAAGAAGGTCACCGGGTTCACCAACAGCGAGGAGGAGGGGGTCCAGCTCACCGAGGTGGTTCCCTTCCTGGTCGAGGACGAGCTCGTGCGGCTCGGCGGCGACTACTCCAAGGGTGCGGACTGGGCGCCGTACGTCCTGAGGGACGGCCTGCTGATCACCGGGCAGAACCCCGCCTCCTCCGGCCCGACCGCCGACGCGCTCATCGAGCTCGCCACCCGGACCGCCGTCCCCGGCCGGTCCGGCGTGTGAGCGCCTACGCCGTACTGCGGCGCGAGCAGCTCGATGACCCCGCCGGACCGGAGGCCTGCACGGCTCTGGCCCGGCGGGCCCGCGAGGGCGACCCGACCACCCCCGTCGTCGGGTACAGCGCGATCCGGACACCGGGGGCGAGCCGTTCGACGGCGTCCCCATCCACCGGTACCCACCGCCGAGGCGGTGGACGCAGGCTGCGTGCGTCCCGCCCGCTGTCGCTGACTCACCGTAGGAGACGTCGCCCTAGGCCAGAAGGATCTCGACGGAGATCACCACCGCCAGCACGACATAGACAGTGCACGCGACATAATTCAGTACAGCAGTCGAATTCGTCGAGCCGGTGAGTCGCGCATGGAAGGATCCGGACAACAACCCGATGCCGCCGTAAAGAATTACCTCCATCAGCACATTGATCGCACCGAGAACGGCCATCTGCAGTTCGGGATCATCCGCACTCCCCATGAACTGCGGTAGCACCGCGAGGAAGAACAGGATCACTTTCGGGTTCGCCAGACTGACCAACACCCCGCGGAGATACCATCTGCCTGTTTTGATGTCGCCGTGCCCGCTGATCGCCCGACGCGCACTTCGCATCGTCGAGTAGGCCAACCACAACAGGTACACCGCGCCGAATATCCTGACCGCATCAAGCACGGCTGGGTGCGATCGAGCGATCTCACCCAGCCCGGCGACAACGGCTGCGGCATAGACGGCCATACCGGTGCCGATGCCCAGGATGGCTTTGAACGCGGAGCGACGGCCCCCCTCAAGACCCACTGCGAGCATGTAGGCCATGTCGGGCCCGGGCGGCGCGAGGAAAAGAAGAATTACCGCAACGTAGCCCGGTATGACCGCTAAATCCACCATCGTCAATTACCTCCGCCTTGGGCATGGCTGGCCAGGTGCTGCGCGATGTCGGCCGTGATCCATCCGCGCCGAGTCACCCTGCCGGTGGCCGGACACCTGCCTCTGACCTTGTGTCACATGCCGCTGATCTTGTGTCGTACTGCGCCTTCCCCAGGTCGACACGGAACCACCTTCGTCGCTCTGACATGTTGATCCTTCAGGCGGCGACCAGCTGCTCCGGTTCCGTACCTCCGACGTGATTCCCTGTGTTTTGCCCGGGCAAGGTACTGCCGGCCGGCTTCACGGGAACACTGTCGGAGCGCGCCGGTGAGACGCTGGAGCGAATTCCTGCGCCTTCTCGGCTCGCGAACTGGTCGGCGGGCGGCCGCCGGTCCGGCGGTCGACTCATGTTGCCGGAACAGGCTGGATCGCCTTGCCGTCCGGAGGCGGTCGCAGAAGGTCGGAGAGGGATGCTGGACTCCTCTCCTGTCGAACATGGTCCCGGCGTGATCTCCGCCGACGTGACCGGCCTCCTTACGGGAGAGCGAGATAGGCGCATTCCCTGGTGCAGCATCGCCTACCTGCCGAACTGCCTTCTTCGCGGACTGCCTTCTGCGACACCGGCCTTCTTCGACACCAGCCGGGAAACACGGGAAAAAATGCGACGCGAACACTTGAGGACATCGCGAGAAGGCAGCTCGCCACCTACCACCTCGCCGACAAGCGCACCGACCGAGGCCCGCCGTGGGCCCAGGCTCTCCTGCCCGCGGCAGTCGGCCCGGCGTCCGCCCGTGTCGCCCCGCCCCACCCAGCGCTGTGCTCACACAGCCAAGAAGGCCCCGGCTGAGCGACCCGGATGACCACGCCATCCGCCGTCCTACGGTGGACCTGCCACCCTGCCACCCCATGCGTCTCGTTGCCGGTGCTCGCTGCCGACCTCCGGCGTTGGCCGTACGCGCACGCCAGGCGCGGGCGCGCACTACGCGATGGTCTCGTCGGACGGGGTCGTGAGAAAGACTGAGTCCATGAGAGACATCGTGTTCACACGCGAGAGCGGCTGGATCCCGAACGTGATCCGCGAGAACGGCGAGCTGAAGCTCATGCTCGGTGCCGGGGCCGACGCCAACCATGAGCCTCGCACGTTCACGTTCCCGATCGGGGAAGCCCATCTTGCGGTGATCCGGGAGGACCTGGCCAGACACCTGCTGCTGTGGAGCGCGGTCCTTCCGATGTGCGACGCCGCCGGGACCCGGGGCCGGCTCGACGAGAACGCTGCCGTCGCGCTCCTGGACCCGGTACTCCTGGCCGCGCCGGCGGACGTCGACGCGTTCTTCCGACGCATACGGTGGGACAGGGGCCGGCTCATCGCCCATGGAGCTGACGTCCGCCTGCTCGAGCGCGGTCAGGTCCACGCGGCGATGCGCGCGGCGACAGAGACGTCCGACGGCAAGCGGGCTCAGGAGTACCACGCGGACCGCCGTCGCGCCGAGCGCGGAACCGTACTCGGCCCACTCGACGCCGCGATCCTCCGGTACACGGGTCAGTACGTGCATGGCGCGACGGTGCCGAGGCGGGTGCCGGATGCCGTCGACCCCGCGATGCTGCCCGAGGTGATACGCGTGATCGCCACCGCGGAGCACGCGTGCGCCGGGATGCGGATCGGCCGCGACCCGCGACGGGGAAAACGCGCCACGGACAAGGGCGACTGGAATCGGATGGCGACGACGGTTGACACGGCCGTGCGCCGCGCACACCCCGGGCTCGTCGAGGACGCGGTGCGTACGGTGAGCTTCCTGATGTGCTCCGAGGCCGCGGCCCGTGCCAGGAACACGCCCGCGGAGGGTGACGAGGAGGCTGTCGCTGACCGCGCCGGTTCCGGTGAGGGTGCGAGGAAGACACGTCTGTCGTTCACCGACGACAAGGGTGTTGAGAAGAAGTGGGGTCCGGGCGATGCCCGCACAGCCACCGCGGAGTTCTGGGAGTTCGTCGGTGATCGCTCTGCCGCGGACAACGAAGTGTTCACCATCGAGGACGAGGAGCTGGGCGAAGGGATCCAGCTCCACTTCTACGCGGATTCGATCGCCCGCATCACGACGCTGCGCAAGGGTGACGGTGGGGCGGACCCGGAGTACCGGGTCGAGTACAGCCTGGTCGACGGGCTCGGCGGCTACCGCGACCTGGTGCGCACCTTCGTCCGCGATGGCTGTGCCGCACTCGAACAGCACGGCTCCTGGATATCGGATGCCGCCGAGTTCGAACGCGCGCGTCGGCGACGCGACGCCGAGTAGTCCCCGCCGGGGGCCGCGCACGCGCCGTCCAGGAAACCTGCGGAAGCGCGGGAGCGAAGGTTCGAGCGATGGCGCCTTCGACCTCTCCGACCTCGCGCGCACCGACCGGAACGCCGGGGAACGGGTGCAGCCGATGGCCGGTTCTCGTTCGGTGACGGTGCGGGAGCGCGCCTCCGACGGAGTGCGGCCGACGGGCCTCGCCCGCTGTCCTCCGGTGCCGGCGACCCGGCCGCACGGGCCGGGGGCTGAGCGTGCCGACGGCCCGCAGGTGGGCGATGCCTGCGCCCACCTGTGGTGTTCGCGCTGGGGTGGGATCACGCGCGACACCCTGTAAAAGGTGACGTGTTCTGTCAGGATTGGCATGAACGATGGATGGCATGAGGAACGAGGACACCACCATCCAGAACATCCAGGACACCGCGCCGGCCGGCCCGGCGGGTCCGCTGACGGGGCGGATCGCACTCGTGGCGGGTGCTACGCGCGGGGCGGGACGGGCTCAGGCGGTGGAGCTGGGCCGGGCCGGTGCCACCGTGTACGTCACCGGCCGCACCACCCGGGCCCGGGCCAGCGAGGTCGGCCGGACCACCGAGACCATCGAGGAGACCGGCGAACTCGTCACCGCGGCGGGGGGCACCGGGATCGCGGTGCCCACCGATCACCTCGACGAAGCCCAGGTACGTGCCCTGGCCCAGCAGATCGACCGGGAGCACGGGCGGCTCGACATCCTCGTCAATGACCTGTGGGGCGGTGAGCACCTCCTGGTCACGTCGGTGTTCGGGAAGAAGAGCTGGGAGACGCCGCTCGCCGACGGCCTGCGGATCCTGGAGCTCGGTGCGCGCAGTCATGTGATCACGGCGGCCCTGCTGCTGCCGCTGCTGATCCGTTCCGACGCACCCCTGCACGTGGAGGTCACCGACGGCACCGCGCGCTTCAACCGCCGTTACCGGGAGAACATGTACTACGACCTGGCGAAGAACGCCCCGATCCGTCTCGCGTTCGGGCTGGGTCAGGAGCTGGCCGAGTACGGGGGCACGGCGGTCGCGGTCTCGCCGGGCTTCCTGCGCTCGGAGCAGATGCTCTCCCACTTCGGTGTGGGCGAGGAGAACTGGCACGACGCCATCGCCCAGGAGCCGGGGTTCGCGATCGCCGAGTCACCTCACTACCTGGCACGTACGGTAGCGGCGCTGGCCGCCGACCCGGACCGTGCGAAGCGGTGGAACGGCAGGTCCACCTCCAGTGCGGAACTCGCCCGGGCGTACGGAGTGACGGACGTGGACGGCAGTCAGCCGGACGCCTGGGCGTACTTCGAGGACGAGGCCCGCGGCAAGGGAGGTTCTCCCGAGGACTACCGCTGATCCCCGGCTTCGTCGGTTCCCGTGCCCTGCGGGCAGGCGCGGTAGAGGGCGGCCAGGGCTCCGGCACGCTCACGGAAACGGGTGCGCAGGCTGTCCGGAGCCAGCACCTCGGCGTCCGCGCCGAGCCGGGCCAGCTGGTCGAAGGCGACGTCCTCGGACTCCACCGGCAGGTCGAGGGTGACCAGGCCGGCGGGGTCCGGGGCACTCGCGGAGGCCAGCGCGTCCGGGACGGCGGCCCCGTCCACGACGTCCGGCAGTCGTCGCAGCCCCCGGTCGGTCAGCCGGACGGTGACGGTGGTCCGCAGCAGGGTGCGGGCGAAGGCGGCCGAGCGGGCCTCCCAGTGCGCGGCCAGCTCGAAGGCCGGGTCACGCACGAACGGACCCGCTGCCCCGGGGGCGGGGTCGACGGCGGTGATCCGGTCGACACGGTAGGTGCGCCACCCGCCGTCGTCGCCCGCCCGCCCATCGGGGGTGCGGGCCACGGCGTACCAGGTACCGGCCTTCAGCACGAGCCCGTACGGTTCCACCACCCGCGTCACCACGCGGGACGGTGCGCCGTCCCGTCCCCGCTGCGCGTAAGACAACTCGACGGCGCGATCCGCCCGTACCGCGCGGGCCAACTCGGGCAGCAGGTGTGGGGTGGCGGGTTCGCGGAACCAGGCCGGGGCGTCGAGGTGGAAACGGCGCACCGAGGACTCGGCGGCCTGACGTACCGACGGGAGCAGGGTCGCGGTCAGTTTCAGTCGGGCGGTCTCCGCGGCGTCCGACAGCCCCAGGTCCCGCAACGCCGAGGGCAGACCGGACAGGAACAGCGTCTCCGCCTCGCTGGGGTGGAGCGTGGTGAGCCGGGTCCGGTATCCCGCGGCGAGGAAGTACCCACCCACCCGGCCCCGCTCCGACCGGACGGGAATGCCGGCCTCCTGCAACGCCTGGGCGTCGCGGATCACGGTCCGCTCGGAGACCTCCAGTTCACCGGCGAGAGCGGCCGCGGTCAGACCGGGGTTCGACTGGAGCAGGAGAGCCATACGGATCAGGCGGGAGGCGCGCATCCCTCCAGGATCACCGACCCGGCCGGCGAACGGAATCCCCGGCCGGCTGCGGCCCACCGGGACGGCTCGGTGGCAGGGCGGGTGGTGGCCCGGGCTGCGGGAGCGGTGGGTCAGCCGTGCGGTGAGGAGGGTGACGGTTGCCGGCGGTACGAGCGTGCCGGCCGACTCGGTCAGCTCGCCCGTCCCGGAGGGTGACCGTGCCCCGGCCCCGGTGCCCGTTCGCCGCCCACCCGGCCCGTGCCTGCCGGCGCAGGCCGCCACCGCCACCGGGTTCGGTCACCCGCTCCACACGGGGGACACCAGATGGACGAAAGGTGACCAGTGGGGTTGCTTTGCTGCGTTATGCACGGCGCACCGTGGGTGGGTCCGAGCACCCAATAGGCACTGTGCGCGCCCTCCCGGTTCTCCTGAGTGACGGAAATGATGAGCGCACCGCACACGAACCAGGTGATCCGCGGTCCCCTGATCCACGGCCGGGCGGACCGGCGGCGGAAGGAGTTCACGGTGTTGCTTCTCATCTCCCCGGACGGTGTCGAAGAGGCCCTCGACTGCGCGAAGGCGGCGGAGCACCTCGACATCGTCGACGTCAAGAAACCCGACGAGGGCTCGCTCGGCGCGAACTTCCCCTGGGTCATCCGCGAGATCCGTGACACGGTACCGGCGGACAAGCCGGTGTCCGCGACCGTGGGGGATGTCCCGTACAAACCGGGCACGGTGGCGCAGGCCGCACTGGGCGCGGTCGTGTCGGGGGCCACGTATATCAAGGTCGGCCTCTACGGTTGCACGACGCCGGACCAGGGCATCGCGGTCATGCGTGCGGTCGTCCGCGCGGTGAAGGACCACCGCCCCGACGCGCTCGTCGTCGCCTCCGGCTACGCCGACGCCCATCGGATCGGCTGCGTCAACCCGCTCGCGCTGCCCGACATCGCCGCCCGCTCCGGCGCTGACGCCGCCATGCTCGACACCGCGATCAAGGACGGGACACGGCTGTTCGACCACGTGCCGCCCGACGTCTGCGCCGAGTTCGTCCGGCTGTCCCACGCCGCCGGCCTGCTGGCCGCCCTCGCCGGCAGTGTCAGGCACGCCGACCTCGGCCCACTGACCCGCATCGGCACGGACATCGTCGGGGTGCGCGGAGCGGTCTGCGAGGGCGGCGACCGCAACGCCGGACGGATCCGGCCACACCTGGTGGCCTCCTTCCGGGCGGAGATGGACAGGCAGGCCCGGGAGCTCGCGGCCGACATCGCCGCAGCGAGCTGACCACGGGCATGCCGTTCTCCGAGCCCGGGCGTGAGCCCGACCGCGTCCCCGGGCGGTGTTCCGCGCGTCTCACCGTCGTGGACCCGGCCACCGGGGAGGTCTTCGACGACGTCCCCGATCAGCAGCCGGCCGCCCTGGACTCCGTCATCGACCGTGCCGGCCGGGCCTGGCGCAGTTGGCGTGCCGACGCCGCGGCCCGCACCACCGCGCTGCGCGCCGCGGCCGACGCCGTGGAGGTGGCCGGCGACGAACTCGCCCGGCTGCTCACCCGGGAACAGGGCAAGCCCCTGGCCGAGTCGCATGCGGAGATCGCCCGCACGGCGGCCCGCCTGCGCTACTTCGCCGACCTGGCCCCCAGGCCCCGGCGGATCACCGACGGCCGGCCCGTACACAGCGAGATCCGCTGGCGATCCCTCGGGCCCGTCGCCGCGATCGTGCCGTGGAACTTCCCCCTCCAGCTCGCGGCGGCGAAGTTCGCGCCCGCCCTCGCGGCGGGCAACACGGTGGTCCTCAAACCATCCCCCTTCACCCCTCTCGCCACCCGGCTGCTCGGTTCCGTCCTCGCGAGCGTCCTGCCGCAGGACGTGCTCACCGTCGTCACCGGCCGGGAACCGCTCGGTGCCCGCCTCGCCTCCCACCCCGGCATCCGCCACGTCACCTTCACCGGTTCGGTGCCCACCGGGCGGGCCGTCGCCGAAGCGGCGGCGTCCTCGCTCGCCCGGGTCACCCTGGAACTGGGCGGCAACGACGCCGCCGTCCTGCTGGACGACGTCGACGTGGACAAGATCGCGGACCGGCTGTTCGAGGCCGCCTTCCGCAACTGCGGGCAGGTCTGCATGGCGGTCAAGCGCGTGTACGCCCCGGCCCGGCTCCACGCCGAGGTCGTCGAAGCCCTCGCCGAGCGCGCCAGGAGCGTCGCCGTCGGGCCCGGCCTCGACCCGGAGACCCGGCTCGGACCGCTCAACACAACGCCCCCCAGCTGGCCAGGGTCGAGGAGATGGTGCAGCGCGCCTTGGCGGACGGCGCCCGGGCGGCGGCCGGCGGTCACCGGCCGGCCGGGCCGGGCTACTTCTTCGCCCCCACGATCCTCACCGACGTCCCACCCGACAGCCCGGTGGTGACCCAGGAGCAGTTCGGGCCGGCCCTGCCGGTGCTGCCGTACCGGAGCGTCGACGAAGCCGTCGACGCCGCCAACGGCACCGGCTTCGGGCTGGGGGGCTCCGTATGGGGCACCGACCTCGACAGGGCCGAGGGCGTGGCCGGTCGGCTCGAGTGCGGTACAGCCTGGATCAACCACCACGCCGAGCTGTCGCTCGCCCAGCCCTTCGCGGGCGTCAAGGACAGCGGAGTCGGTGTGGCGGGCGGACCGTGGGGGCTGTACGGCAACCTCCGGCCGTTCGTCGTCCACCGCCCGCGGGAGGCGTGACGGTGAGGTTCCGGGCGGCCGTCCTGCGCTCGTACGGGGATCCGTTCGCGGTCGAGGAGGTGGCCCTGGTAACGGAGCTCGCCGCGGGCGAGGTCCTGGTCCGGATCGCCGGCTGCGGGATGTGCCGGACCGATCTCGCGGTCCGGCGTTCGGCCGGCAGCAGTCCGCTGCCGGCGGTGCTCGGCCACGAAGGGTCCGGAGTCGTGGTGCGGACCGGCGGTGGCCCGGGCACCGGTCTCGCCGTCGGCGACCACGTCGTGCTGAGCTTCGACTCCTGCGGGCACTGTCGCAACTGCCGCGGCGCGGCCCCTGCCTACTGCGACTCCTTCGCCTCCCTCAACCTGTTCGGAGGACGTGCGGAGGACGTGCCACGGCTCACCGACGCGGCCGGTGCGGCGCTGGCCCCCCGGTGGTTCGGCCAGTCCTCCTTCGCCGAGTACGCGCTCGTCTCGGCCCGCAACGCCGTCCGGGTCGACTCCGCGCTGCCTGTCGAACTGCTCGGGCCGCTCGGCTGCGGCTTCCTCACCGGCGCCGGAGCCGTGCTGAACACCTTCGCCGCCGGACCGGGCGACACCCTCGTCGTCGTCGGGGCGGGAGCCGTGGGCCTGGCCGCGGTGATGGCGGCCGGCGCGGTCGGCGCACCGACCGTGGCCGTCGACCGGCATCCCCGGCGGCTGGCCCTGGCCGAACGCTTCGGCGCGATCCCGCTCGCCGCCGACACGGCAGGACTGGCCGAGCGGATCCGGCGGCTCACCGGCGGCGGCGCGCAGTACGCACTCGACACGACGGCCTGCGCCCCCCTCATCAACGAGACGCTCCGGGCCTTGCGTCCCACCGGGAGTCTCGGCCTGGTGGCACGGCTCCACACGGCGCTGCCGCTCGAACCGGGCACGCTCGACCGGGGCCGCAGCATCCGCCACATCTGCGAAGGGGACGCCGTCCCCGGACTGCTGATTCCGCTCCTGACCCGGCTCTGGCAGGCGGGACGCTTCCCCTTCGACCAGCTCATCCGCACCTATCCGCTGGCCGACATCAATCAGGCCGAGCGCGACTGCGACGCCGGCCGGGTGGTCAAACCCGTCCTGCTACCGGCCGGCAGGAGCCGCTGAGCACGGCACACCGCACCCGTTCACCCAGCCCGCCCGACGAGCAGGAAGCTCGCGGCCGACACTCCCGCCGACGGAGGACACATGACTGGCACGGCACCGCAGCGCACCGACGTGGAAGGCGTGGACGGAGGCGTCGGCCTGACCGCCCTCCTGGTCGCCGCGGCGCGGGCGATCGAGACCCATCGCCACGACAGCCTGGCCCAGGACGCCTACGCGGAGCACTTCGTGCGCGCCGCGCCGGCATGCGCGCACTGGCCGGTGCGCATCCAGCAGGTCCCGGACGGTGACGCCAACCCCCTGTGGGGGCGGTTCGCCCGCTACTTCGGGCTGCGGACCAGGGTCCTCGACGACTTCCTGCTCCGGTCGGTCCGGACGGGCACCAGGCAGGTGGTCCTGCTGGGCGCGGGGTTGGACACCCGCGCGTTCCGGCTGGACTGGCCGTCCGGCTGCACGGTCTTCGAGATCGACAGGGCCGGCGTGCTGGATTTCAAGCACCACGTGCTCGATGACCGGGCGGCCGTCCCGAAGGCGAAGCGTGTCCCCGTACCGGTCGACCTGCGCGAGGACTGGGTCAGCGCGCTGACCGCCGCCGGTTTCGACCCGGCCGCACCGAGCGTCTGGCTGGCGGAGGGGCTCCTCTTCTACCTGCCGGCCCCCGCCGAGACGTACCTCATCGACACGGTGGACCGGCTGACCACCGAAGGCAGTGCGTTGGCCTTCGAGGCGAAACTGGAGAAGGACCTGCTGGTGTACCGCGACAGCCCGATCTACACGGCGACACGTGAACAGATCGGGATCGACCTCTTGCACCTCTTCGACGAGGGGCCCCGGCCCGACTCCGCGGGCGCCCTGACGGCCAACGGCTGGTCCACCACGATGTACACGCCCTTCGACTTCACCCGTCGGCACGGCCGCGGACCCCTTCCGGAGCCGAACGACGCGCTCGAGGGGAACCGGTGGGTGTTCGCCCACAAGCCACGGCCATGACACCGCAGCATGCGACGCGACGTTCACTCCGGCCGGGGGCGGGGGCCGCTGCGGACCCCGCCCGGCGGGATGCGTCCGGTGGGAGCGCCGGGTGGGACGCGCCCGGACGCAGGCGGCGGCTCGACGGCGGCCGGACGGTCACCGCACACGCTCGGGACGCCGCTGCACATGCCGTTGCAGACGGCCGGGACACCTGCCCGGCTGGTCGGCCGGGATCCCGGCCATGTGGGGCGCGTGTCAGTCCTTGGTGCAGGCGGCCCGCGCAGCCACGGTGATGGGGTCCGCGGCGTCCCGCAGTTGCGTGTCCGTCACCTGCCTTCTGCGCCCCGTCGATCGCGGGTCTGCCCGGACGGGAGCCTCCCCCACGCCGCGTTGGGACACGCGGCGTCCTGCCGGCCTCGCTGACACGACGAAACCACCACGGTGCCGGCGCTATGCACCGGCCCGTCCCGACCCGGCCGGTGGAGCGGCCATGCCGGAGGGCCGTCCTGGAGAGCCACCCGTTCTCGATCTTCGCTCTGGTGCGAGACGGCCTGCTTCATGAAACGGCTGCTCAATGAATACGTGAGGACAGGTCGGATGCTTTGCCTGGGCCCACCTGACTGCTTCGACGATCCGGTTGGCTCTCGCCCGATCCGGCCGTGACAACTCCGCACCCGGGTGCGGCGTCGGGTCCCCGCGGTACCGGCGGGGAGTTGCGATCTCGCCGTCGCGACGATCACGGAAGAAGTGCGATCTGTCGCCGATCAGCCCGCGTGAACACCCTGCGGCCCCACGGCCGCAAGGTGTTCACGCGCGCCGTTCCCAGTACCGGGTTGAGCGAACGCGAACCGGCACGCAATCGGATGCTGCCGGCTTCCCCTTCGACCTGGTACGCACCCGGCGCGACCTCGACACCACGGGCAGGGCGAGGCGGCCTTCGACCGGGCTCCCGTACGGTCGCACTCCAGGCGGCCGGTCAGCGGGTGCCGGGTGGGGCACGTCTGGCCTAGGGTTGGCGTCACTGCCCACGTCTTCAGGGGGACTTACATGGACGCGGAGATAACACTTCTGGCGAGTACCGCGGGGACGACGCTGATGACTCTCCTCGCGACTGACGCATGGCAGAGCGCCCGGGACGGTCTGCTCGAGATATGGCATCGCGTGCGACCGGACAGGGTGCCGGTCATCTCTGCCGAACTCGCCTCGACTCGAGAGGAGTTGCTCAGGGCCGAAGAGACGGGCGATGCGGAGACGCAGTCGGAGATGAGGGTCGAGTGGCAGGGCCGGATCCGGCGCTTGCTCGGCGCGCATCCTGAGCTGGCGGAGGACCTTCGTGCGCTTCTCGGTGAAGACCCTCCGGACGAGCCGGCGCCGTCCGTGGTCACCCAGCGTGCCACCGCCTCCGGTCATGCACGGGTATACCAGGCAGGCGGGGACATGCACGTGGGGCGGTCGTGACGGAGCGGCAGTACGGTCACGCTGACGGGCAGGGCCGTGTCTATCAGGCGTCCGGTGATCAGTACATCACCGAGCACCATCACCACGGGCGGGCGTGGTCCGGTCCGGACTCGGTGCGGCGGCCGGCCGTCGGCCGGCCGCCGGTCGTCCTTCGCGACCGCGTCGACCTGATGAGCCGGTTACGGGCAGCGGTGGCCGAGGAGACCGCGAGCGCCGTGCTGGTGCTGCACGGACTCGGCGGATGCGGCAAGACTGCCGTGGCGTACACGCTCTTCGAGGAGTGCGTCGCCGGGGGTGAGCGTCTGGGCTTCTGGGTGAACGCCTCCGACCAGACGTCCCTGCGCGCCGGGATGCTCGCGATCGCCGCCGACCGGGGGGCGGGCGAGGGTGAGCTCGTCGCGGCACGCAGTGGCCTTCGCGCCGCGGCGGACCTGGTCTGGGACTACCTGGACCACTCCGACCGCTCCTGGTTGCTCGTCCTGGACAATGCCGACGATCCGGCGGTGCTGCGAGACGGCGGGTGGCTACGGACCAGCGCCCGCGGAACCGTCCTCGTGACCACCCGTCAAGCCGCGGCCCACTGGTGGCCTGCGGCCGACCTGCTGCACGTCGGTGTGCTGCCGCGTAGGGAAGCCGCCGAGGTCCTGTGCGACCTTGCCCCGGATTCCGGGAGTGTCGAGGAGGCGGCTGTGATCGCGGATCGGCTGGGCCGCCTCCCGCTCGCCCTGACCCTGGCCGGCGGGTTCCTCGCCCATCAGGTCATCACTCCGTGGACCATGACCGATTACGGCCGTCACCTCGACGGGGACATGGGAGTCGACCCCATCGATCTGATCGACCAGGGTGCGGTTGTCGGGACGGGTGGCGACTCGCGGCACCTGATCAGCGGCACGTGGCAGCTTTCGATGGACCGGCTCGCGGCCACCGGTCTGCCGGAAGCCGTAAGGCTGCTCCGCCTGCTGGCCTGCTGGTCGAGCGACCCGTTGCCGGTCTCCTTGTTGTCAGGTGTGTCGCTGGGCCCCGGTCTCCGTGCCGCCCGCGTCGAGTCGGCCCTACGGGGCCTGCTCGAGCATTCCCTGACGGACCTCGTCTCCCAGGGTGTCCGGTGCCTGCGTTCTCACGGCGTCCTGCTCGACAGTGTCGCGCGGAGCACGCCGGAGGACGAGCGGGAGCAACTCGTTGCCGAGGCGGCACGGCTCCTGGCTTCCGTTCTTCCGGTGATTCCCGACCGCGGCACCACTGACGACGGGTACGGCCTTCTCTCCCCCCACGTCCTCGCGCTCCTCCGGCGCATACGCGACTGGCCGACCGTGGGGCAGAACACCGCGGAGATCGCGGTGGAATGCGCTGTGCGCCTGGTGACAGCTCTGCACCGATCAGGTGAGTACACGTCCGCGCTCGCTCTGGCGACCCAGGCCCGGCAACTGGCCGAACAACGCCTGGCCAGAGACCACGTCCTCATCCTGGAGCTCAGGAAGCGTGCCGGCAAAAGCGTCTACCGCCTCGGGCGATTCGAAGAAGCAGCCGCCATCCAGCGTGAGGTGCACACCGACAGCGAGCGCGCTCTCGGGCCCACAGCGCTCGCGACACTGGATGCCGGACTCGCCCTTTCTCTTCCGCTGTACCAGTTGGGAAGGACCGCCGAAGCCGTCTCGTTCATGCACCGAGCGAAAGCGGGTCTGACCGACGCTCTGGGACCGTCGCACCCTCTGACCCTCCTCGCGCGATCGCACCTTCTGGAGGTGCCACCAGGGCCCGAGCTGGAAGCCGCTGCCCCGGATGGGCCCCAACTCGTCACCGACTGCCGCCGTGAACTGGGAGCTGATCATTCCATCACCCTGGGGGCCGAACTCAACTGTGCCTACGCCCTGTTCGAGACGGGCCAGGTCACCGAGGCACTCCCCCGCGCGCGCGAGGCGTTCGCCACTTACGAGCGGCGCTTCGGCGCGGACTACCCCATCTCGCTGTCTGCCCGCAGTCTCCTCGCCCTTGCCCTGGCCGCGACCGGCCACCACGAGGAGGCGGTCAGGCACACGGCACTCGTGGTAACGGGGCGGGAGCAGTTGTTCGGTCCCCATCATCCCTGGACGATCGGCGCCCGGGAACAACTCGCAAGGCAGCAGGTAGCAAACGCCTGAAGAGCCCTCCGTCCTACCGGCGCGGAGCCCAGCACCTCGGTGAGCTACGCGCCGGTACTGTGACGCGCGGGCGTGGTCGACGGTGGCATACGCGTGGCGCCCGCCGCTCACGGACGTGCAGCCAGCGGAGCCCGTGCTCGAAGCCCGCTCCTCCACAACGATGCGGCGCTCGTCGCCGGGCGGCCGGCTGACGGGCAGGGCTCTCGTCGGCCTCGCGGGGTGACGCGGCTGAAGCCGTCCGGCCCCACCACCGCACTCCGTGCCGGCTCGTCGCGCGCGGCGCACCTACCGGCCCAGGTCCGGGTGGTCGTCCTTGGGCCGGTAGCCCCACCGGTGCAGTGCCTCCGCGACCTGACGCCCCGCGCGGGCGGCGGCCGGGCCGGGAGTGAACGCCCAGTTGCGGACGCCGCGGTTGCGGATGACGACCGGTGCGCCGGGCGGCGCGTCCTGAAGGCTCCGGGCGCGGGACCTCGACCGGCCCCCCGGGGGTGGTGGAGTCCTGGGCGGTCAGTCGGGGCGGTGTCGCGACACAGCGGCCTCCCGGCGGAAACGGAGGTGCCCATCGCAGGGGCGGGGAACACCCCGGCCTTCATGGGTTTCTCGGTACAGACCGACAGGGCAGCGCGCTCGGAGACCCGCCACGCGCAGCCGGCGACCGGGTGGACGTCAGTCGGTGGGGTGCGGTGTGCGGGCGGGGGCGGGGGACGTGGCGGCCCAGGAGGAGAGGAGGCGGAGACACTCTTCGGAGGCCGATCCGGGCTCCGCCGTGTAGATGGTGAGGGTGAGGCCGGGTTCGGCGGCCATCTCCAGGCCCTCGAAGGCGAGCGTGAGGTCGCCGACGGCGTGGTGGTGGAAGCGTTTGGTACCGGTTCCGTGGTGGCGGACGTTGTGGGTGCCCCAACGGGTGCGGAAGTCGTCGCTCCGGGTGGAGAGCTCACCGACCAGGTCGTGCAGGTCCTTGTCGTACGGGTTGCGTCCGGCTTCGGTGCGCAGGAGGGCGACGGCCGTGTCGGCGAAGAGTTCCCAGTCCGGGTAGAAGCGGCGTGAGGCGGGGTCGAGGAAGTTGAACCGTGCCAGGTTGGCCTGGTTGCCGGGCGAGGCGTAGACGTCTGCGTAGAAGGCGCGGGCGAGCGGGTTGACGGCGAGGATGTCCATGCGGCCGTTGCGGACGAACGCGGGGCCCGCGGTGACGGCGTCCAGTGTCCACTGCAGGCTGCGGTGCGGCCGCCACTGCTCCTGCGTACGCCGCCGGCGGGGCCGGGTGAGGGCGTCGGACCCGTCGGCGGCCCGGGCCAGGTGGAGCAGGTGGGCACGTTCGGCTTCGTCGAGCCGGAGGGCCCGGGCGAGGGCTTCGAGGACGGACGGGGAGACACCGGCGAGGTTGCCGCGCTCGAGCTTGGAGTAGTACTCCACGCTCATGTCGGCCAGGGCGGCGACCTCGCTCCTGCGCAGTCCCGGGACGCGCCGCCGGGGACCTGCGGGCAGTCCGGCTCGCTCGGGGCTGATCTTCGCTCGCCGCGAGGTGAGGAACTCGCGGACCTCGGCACGGTTGTCCATGCCTTCGACGGTACGGCCTGTCCGGCGGCGGAGGGATGTACTGCTGGTACACCCATCGGCAGTGACTCGCTGCCCGTGCGGGACGGGGGTTACCTGGATGACATGGCGCTCGCCGTCCGCCCGTCGTGGCGGGCGGACCGGACGCCGGGCCCGGTCCAGTGGGCGGCGGATTCGCCGTCCGCCAACCAGGGCACCGTCACCCATTCGGCGGCTTGCCGGAACCCCAGGTACCGGCCAGGCCCGCCCCAGCAGGCAAGGAGCCTCACTCATGCGCGGAGCAGTGATCCACGCCCCCGGCGACATACGCTTCGAGACCGTGGAGGACGCCAGGATCCTCCGGCCGACCGACGCCGTGATCCGTACGGCCGTGACCTGCGTGTGCGGCTCGGACCTGTGGCCCTATCGCGGTGCGGAGCCGACGGAGCACGCACACCCCATGGGGCACGAGTACGTCGGCTTCGTGGAGGAGGTCGGGGCCGAGGTCACCTCCGTCCGGCCGGGCCAGTTCGTCGTCGGCTCGTTCGCCACCTCGGACAACACCTGCGCGAACTGCCGCAACGGTTTCCAGTCGAACTGCCTGAACCGCGAGTTCATGTCGACCTGCCAGGCCGAGTACGTCCGCATCCCCAACGCCCAGGGCACCCTCGTCGCGACCGACGAGGTGCCGGACGAGGAGTTCTGGCCCGGGTTGCTGGCCGTCTCCGACGTGATGGGCACCGGCTGGTGGGCCGCGGACGCCGCCGAGGTGAAGCCCGGCTCGACCGCTGTGGTCGTCGGCGACGGCGCGGTCGGCCTGTGCGGGGTGATCGCCGCCAAGGAGATGGGCGCGGAGCGGATCATCGCCATGTCGCGGCACGAGTCCCGCCAGAAGCTGGCGCGCGAGTTCGGCGCCACCGACATCATCGCCGAGCGGGGTGCGGAGGGCGTGGCCCGGATCAAGGAGATGACCGGCGGTATCGGCGCGGACTCCGTGCTGGAGTGCGTCGGCACGGCCCAGGCCATGAGCCAGGCGCTGCACTCCGCCCGGCCCGGCGGCAACGTGGGCTTCGTCGGAGTCCCCCACGAGGTCGCCGTCGACGGACAGGAACTGTTCTTCTCCCACGTCGGCCTGCGCGGCGGACCCGCCCCCGTACGCCGGTACCTGCCCGATCTGATCGACCACGTCCTGACCCGCCGTATCGACCCGGGCAAGGTCTTCGACCTCACCCTGCCCCTGGAGCAGGTCGCCGAGGGCTACCGGGCCATGGACGAGCGCCGCGCCGTCAAGACCCTCCTGAAGCCCTGACGTCCACCCCCGACAAGGAGCAGCCCGTGCAGATCACCCGCAGCTCGATCGACACCGCCAAGGGCCCGGCCGACTGGTTCACCGGTGACGTCTACATCGACCCCGTCGCCGCCGCGCCCGCCCCGTCCCGGGTCACCGCCTCACTGGTGCACTTCACGCCGGGCGCCCGCACCCACTGGCACCGTCATCCGCTGGGCCAGACCGTCTTCGTCACCGAAGGGGTCGGCCTGTGCCAGCGGCGCGGCGGGCCCGTGGAGGTCATCCGGCCGGGTGACCGGGTCCTGTTCGAGGCCGACGAGGAGCACTGGCACGGCGCCGCGCCGAACCGGTTGATGGTCCACCTGGCCATCAACGAGGGCGACGAGGACCACGACGTCGTCCACTGGCTGACGCCTGTCACCGACGAGGAGTACACCGCCGCCCCGGTGACCGGCTGACTTCCGTCCCGGTCGCCCCTGCGGCGCCCCTGCGGCCTGCTCTCCGTCTCCTCTCCCGAAAGGCTCACCGTGACCCCATGCGCCCCGGTCGGTGCCGGCCCCGGTCCGGGGCCGGCGACCGCCCGCCGCTTCGGCCGCGCGGATGTCGACATCGCCCCCGTCGCCCGCGGCCAGTACCGCCTCGACGGCCTGGCCGCGGAACTGGACCGGGAGGGTGTCCACGCCCGCGGCTTCGCCGCCGACGTGTGCGACCCGCAGGCCCTGATCGCGGCCCTCGACGCCGTGACCGCCACGCCGGGTGTGATCGAAGTGCCGCAGTGCAGCCCCGTGCCGCGGGCCGGCTCCACGAAGCCGCTGCCGGACACCTCGCCGCTGCCCGCATGAGGAGCCCGCGGCCCCTCTTCGCGAGCTCCGTGGTCGGCCCCGGTCCGGTCCGCCTGGCTTCGGCGGCGGCCCTGCTGCTCGCCGTGACCGCCTGCTCCACCGGCTCCGGGGAAGCCGCGCCACCCGCTCCGCCCTCCGCCTCGGCACGCCGGAAGGCGGCAGCAACCCACACACCACCCTCCGCGACGCCCACCTCGTCGCATCCCTCCGACAGGAGTACCGCCATGGACATCCGGGTCACTCTCGACGGCCACCCCGTCGAGGCCACCCTGAACGACAGCCCCGCCGCCCGCGACTTCGCCGCACTCCTCCCCCTCAGCCTGGACCTGGCGGACTTCCACGACATGGAACGGACAGCCGACCTGCCGCGCGAGCTGGACACCGCCGGTTCCCCCGCACCGGTCGCGGCCAGGGCCGGAGATATCGCCTACTACGCGCCCTGGGGCAATCTGGCCCTCTTCCACCGGGACGGGCCGGACGCCTCCGCGGACCTGCTCGTCCTCGGGCACCTCGACGTCAGCGCCGACCAGTTGGGCGAGGCGGACCGCATCACCGTCGAAGCCGCGACCACCTGACGCCGCCCGGCACCGAGGAGGAGAGATGCGCGTATGCCTCCCGCGGCCGCATCCGTACGGGCCAGCCGCTTCGTGGTGTCGGGGGCCTCGCCGCCGCCTCGTTCCTGACGGGTGTCACCGATCGCCCCGTCGCCGGACCGCCCGCCACCGCCTCTCCGGGCACTGACCGTCCTCGGCACCCTGCCCGCCGTGTCCGCGACTGTGCACTCGCGCCCTGACACACCCCGTACCCCATTCGCCACTCAGCTCCCGACGGGAGAGGACCGCATGAACCCCACCTACGACTTCACCGGCCGCGTCGCCTTCGTCACCGGCGCCTCCTCGGGCATGGGCCTGGCCACCGCCCGCGCCTTCGCCGAAGCGGGCGCCGCCGTCGGCCTCGCCGACATCGACGAGCACGCCCTCGACCGGGCGGTCACGGAGCTCACCGACGCCGGCCACCAAGCCCTCGCCCTGGTCTGCGACGTCACCGACGAGGACCAGGTCGCCGCTGCCGTCGACCGCACGGCAGAAGTCTTCGGCCGCGTCGACATGGCCTACAACAACGCCGGGATCATGCCCCCGCCCACCGACGCCGCCGACGAGAGCGCCGACCAGTTCGACCGTGTCAACGCGATCAACCTGCGCGGCATCTGGGCGAGCACGAAGCACGAACTGCGCCACATGCGGGAGCAGGGCAGCGGTGCCATCGTCAACTGCTCCTCCCTCGGCGGCCTCGTCGGCAACCCCGGCCGCGCCGCCTACCACGCGACCAAGCACGGCGTGATCGGCCTGACCAGGAGCGCCGCCCTCGAATACGGCTCCCGGGGCATCCGCGTCAACGCGGTGTGCCCCGGCACCATCAGCACCCCCATGGTCGACGCCATGATCGACGCCGGAGAACTCGACCGTCGGCAGGCCGAAGCAGGCCAGGCCATCGACCGGCTCGGCACCGCCGAGGAGATCGCCCAGGCAGTCCTGTGGCTGTGCAGCCCCGGTGCCGGCTACGTCACCGGAATCGCCCTCCCCGTCGACGGCGGATACACCGCGCGATGAGCGCGGGTCGGCACTGCCACCGCGGCCTGAGCCGGCACGCCGAAGCGGCTGCCGACGAGTCACGCCCTACGGACGGACGGACGGCCGAGCGAGGTCGGTCGGTCGGTCACGCTCGGCGAGCAGTCTTCTGTGGTGTCCGCGCAGGGCTTCCACCTCGTCGATCTGCTCGGCCGGAATACGGCCGACCTGGGGAAGCCCCGACCCCAGCGCCCGCAGTACGAGATTCTGCTGCAGGCGCAGCAACTGGCCTTCCTCGTAGTAGCGGTGGCCGTTGGCACCGGTCCTGGCCGGCGGCAGCAGGCCGATCTCGTCGTAGTGCCGCAGGGTCCGGGCGGTCACCCCCGACATGCGCGCGACCC
The DNA here is from genome assembly GCF_040629645.1 of Streptomyces sp. NPDC005899. Lineage (NCBI taxonomy): Bacteria > Bacillati > Actinomycetota > Actinomycetes > Kitasatosporales > Streptomycetaceae > Streptomyces > Streptomyces sp. NPDC005899. The sequence continues at coordinate 53,462 of NZ_JBEXWB010000004.1, forward strand.
GCGCGATCGGCCGGTCCACGGCCGCCTCCCGCACGATCGCCTCAGCGGGACCGGCTTCCCCGGCCCTGCTGAGGACGGTACTGCCCCCACCCGGGCTTGCTGCACCGCAGACAGCGGACCTGCCGGCCGCGGACCGGCCGGTTGCGAGGTGCTGAGGAAGGGTCGAGCAGAGCGGTCTCACCATGGCAGCGTTAGCGGCCGCCCCTTCTCGGCGCGGCACGCACGGAGTTGCCCACTTCGGCCGCCAGACGCGCGCTCGGCGGTCCCGGCGACGTGCTGCGGGGCGCAGTCGCTTCCGTCGGGACGGTAAGGGCGTCCTGCGGACCGCGGTGACTCACAGGCCTTCCCGCCGCCAGGGATCGAGTGCGTGCTTGCCGCGGGTCCGGCCGGCTTCGAGTTGTCGCAGCACTGACGGTCCTTCGGCCAGGGAGTGGACCTGAGGCGTGCCGGGCGGGTACACCCCCAGACCGACGAGGCACTCGAGCTCGACGAGCAACGACCGGTAGAGGGAAGGTGCCGCAGCCGCCAGCGCACCGATGTGCAGGCCCTTGAGCTGTACCTGGTGGGTGAACACCAGGTCGTGCGTGGTCACAGTGGCGTCGCCGGAAGCGGCACCGAACACGACGACACGACCGGTGAAGGGTTTGGCGACCGACAGGCTGACAGCGAAGGTCGCCTGTCCCACCGATTCCAGTACGAGGTCGACCCCGCCGGTCAGGCGGGTGATCTCCTCGGCCAGATCAGGGCGTCCGCTGTCCAGGACCTCGTCGGCACCGAGCGCTTCGACGGTCTCGTGCTTGCCCGGTGACGCCGTCGCGATGACGCGTGCACCGTAGTGCCGGGCAAGGCGGACGGCGGCCTGACCCACTCCTCCGGCCGCGGCGTGGACGAGCACCACCTCGCCCGCCTCGACCTCACCCAGGGGTCTCAGCGCCGCCAGGGCGGTGGCCCAGTTCAGCACCAGGCCGAGGGCTTCGGCGTCGCTCCAGCCGGAAGGCACCGGGACCACCCCGGCGGCCGGCATCGTCATGTACTGCGCGAAGGCGCCCGGCCCGGCTCCGACGACGTGGGTGCCGAGCGGGAGGGCGCTCTCGACGTGCGGGCCGACCCCGATGATCTCGCCCGCGGCTTCGAAGCCCGCCACGTATGGCGCCTGTGGGCCTCCTTCGTACGTCCCATGGGTCTGCATGACGTCAGCGAAGTTGACCCCGGCGGCGCCCACCCGGATGAGGTACTCGCCGGGCCCCGGGGTGAGGAGGCGCGGATCGGTCGTGAGGACCAGGTCTTTCGGCCCTCGGCGCGACTGCTGCACCAGCGCACGTACCGACCGGCCGGCGCTGCTCTGCTGTTCGTTGATCTCCATGCGGGCAACGTAGGACTCTCACACTTACGTCAAGGTCAAGCGGGCGATCGCCGGCCGGTGCGACGAGCCTCTCGTAGGTAGGCGTCAAGTGCCGCTTGCTGATTGCTGAGAATGGCTGCACGCGCGGCGAGGCGATCACGATGGGCCTGCACCTCGTGCAGGAATTCCGCGTGCGCCACGTCCGTGCGGCCATCGGCTTCGCCGGTGGGGCTGGGCAGCGCTTCCCTGATCAACCGGACGGGCAGCCCGGATTCCAGCAGCGAACGTACGGCGAGCACCCGGTCGATCGTGGACCGGCAGTAGTCGCGGAACCCGTTGCTCGACCGACCGGGGACGATCAAGCCCTCGTCCTCGTAGTACCGCAACGATCGTGCGCTGACACCGCTCGCTCCGGAAGCTTCGCTGATCCTCATACCCGGAGAGAACACCCCGGGGCAGGCCGATCTTCCGGCAACCACCGTCGTCCGGGGAGACGTGAGCGGCGAAGAGCGCCGGCCGAACCGGTCCGGCGCCGTCTGCCGTTCCCGGCCCGGAGCCCGTCGAACCGGTCGGCTCCCTGGCCGCCGAGGGGCCCTCCCGACCGCGACGCCGCAGGTCCTGAGCCCCGTGCGGTGAGGAACGCACCCTCCGCTGCTCCTCCCCGGGCGCGCTCGCCAGGTGGACTCCGGTGCCTTGCGATTCCAGGCACCCGATCCGGACGGCCGGGACGACGACGCCTCCGCGCGGGAGACGGTACGCACGTCGTGCGGGCGTGTCGCGGAGCGGTCGCGCCGGGGCTTCCGGTACGCGTCCACAGGCGCCCATCCCGGCATGATCTCGGCTTCCTCCGTTACCCGCGCCGGGCTCAGCCGTTGTGTCGATCATGAATACTCGACCGAAAGCGCGACGCGTGACGTCCGTGCTGGGCACCCTCGCTGTCACCGCGCTGCTCGCCCTGTCCGTACCCGCCACCACCGCCCACGCCGCCGAGTGCGGGGTCCGCTCGGACGGGCGGCTGTACTGCGGCAACACCGTCGGAGCGAAGGGATACGCGGACCGCTCCTACCGCTCCGCGACCCGCGGCACCCTCACCTCCGGATTCAGCTGGTTCGCCTGCTGGGGCCATGGCGACCCTCACCAGGGCGGAAACGACATCTGGTACTGGACGCAGCTCGACAACGGCCAGTGGGGCAACGTCCCCGCGGTGTCCGTACACACCGGCCAGGACCCCGCCCCGGGCCTTCGCGAGTGCTGAGCCGCATCGTGATCTGAACGCGCCGGTCGGCCGCAAAGCCGACCGGCGCGCGCAACTCTCGCGGGACCAGGCAGCTTCGGATCGGTCGGCCTCATGGTCGATCCGCGCACCCGGCGCTCACTGCCTCCGCGCCTGGCTCGGTGACGGTTCCGCCGCACCTACCGTCCCGGCGGCGGGCGAGGGGCACCCCGCGGCGGGGTGAGGGCGAGGGGCGAGGTGGTTTTGCCCCCTGGCCTCCCTCCCGCAGACACCGGCCGAGGCGGCGGGCACGGCGAGCCGGTGCCGTGGCCGGCCGGTGCGCTCAGCCGTAATTCGTTTGACCGGGCCACGGGCCGGCGCTGCACTGTGCCGGGACACCACGAATCGTGGTGCCGGTTTCTCGGGGAGGCAGCGGCAGTGACGGAAATCCGGTCCACGACCGATGAGGATCTCGATGTCTTCGTCGACACTGTGCATGCCGCGTTCGGGCGCTTCCCGGAGACCCCGGTGGAGGGCGGCGGGCTCTGGTGGTCGGCGCTCGAGATGGACCGGGGCCTGCTCGCCATGACGGCGGACGGACGGGCCGTGGGCACGGCTGCCGCGCACTCGTTCGAGCTCACGCTGCCCGGTGGGACACCCGTCCCTGTCGCCGGTGTGACCGCCGTCGGTGTCCTGCCCTCCCACCGTCGGCAGGGTGTGCTGAGCGCGATGATGCGGCGTCAGCTCGCCGAGGTGCGCGCCCGCGGAGAGTCCCTTTCCGTGCTGCTGGCTTCGGAAGCGCCGATCTACGGGAGGTTCGGCTACGGACCGGCCACCTACACCGCGCGGCTGACGGTGCCGCGCCCGCGCGCCGCCTTCGCCGTTCCCAGGGCCCGCATCCCGGCAGGCGCCCTGTCGCCCGGTTCGGACAACTCCGCGGTGGAGATACTGCGGCGTGCCGAGTGCGGCGAGATCCTGGAAGAGGTCTACGACCGGTACCGCCGCGCCCAGCCCGGCGCGCTGTCCCGGCCGCGCCGCTGGTGGACCCTGCGCGCGGGGCAGCCCCCGATCTCGACGGCACCGCGCTACGTGGCCTTCCACCGTGACGCCGACGGCGTCCCGGACGGGTACGCCAGCTACTCGATCGGCGAGGCCGACACCTTGACGGTCGACGAGACCATCGCCACCGACGATTCCGTCTTCGCGGCCCTGGCCCGGTTCCTGCTCGGGCACGACCTCGTCGCGAAGGTCGTGTTCAAGCACCTCCCGCCCGGGCACCCATTGCGCTGGCAGCTCGCGGACTTCCGCGCCGGCGAGGTGAGCGACGACACGGACTGGCTCTGGGTGCGGCTCCTCGACATCCCGCATGCGCTGACCGCACGCGGCTGGTTCACGGACGGCGCGCTCGTCCTCGACGTCGACGATCCCTTCCTCGGAGAACACGGCCGCTACCTGCTGACCGTCCGGGAAGGCGAAGGCCACTGCGTCCCGACGGACCGGAATCCCGACCTGTCCCTGGACATCAGCGACCTGGGCTCGATCTACCTCGGCGGCACCGCCCCGAGCACGCTCGTACGTGCCGGGCACGTCCGGGCCCACCACCCGGGCGCGGCCGGTCTGGCCGACGCCCTCTTCCGTACCGGCCGTCCCCCGCACTGTCTGCACTGGTTCTGACCGCGTAACCACCACCACGCACCGAGATCGTCGAAGCGGGTCGTCGCCGCACCCGGGCGTCGAGAAGTGCCGCAGGCGGCGAAGGGGCGGTCGACAGAGAGGAAGCGGGGGATCACGCCCTTGGCCGATCCCGTGGTGGGCCTAGCACGAAAGTCCACCTGGCCCGCGACGGGCGCGGCCGAGCACGCGAGGAAGTGGACCGCGCCGCTACGGCTCCGCGCCCCGGTACACCACGGCGAGGTCGTCGCGGGCGGTGAGCGTATGGGGGTGGTCGGGGCCGAGGATGCGTTCCCGGTCGCCGACGACGGCTTCGAGAAGGGTGATGGCCTCGGCGCTGCGAGCGGCAGGTGCCCCAGCGCCGTGGCCAGGTCGTCGACGGTGTCGTCGAAAAGGTGCCCGGCGTCGTCGTCGGACAGCCGGGTGCGGAGGTACGCGGCGGCTTCGCCGGGCGTGTAGACGTCGACCCGAACCCGTTTGCGCCCGTTGCCGGTGAGGCGCGCGTCGTGGAGTCGTGTGGTCCCCAGCACCCAACCGGTGCCGGTCCGGCTGGCCGGCCACCAGGGGCCCATTCCGGTGGGGTCGGTGATGTCGTCGAGGACGACCAGCCACCGCCGTCTCGTCGTCGCCAGCCACGCCGACAGCGCCCGCGCATCCGACTCGGGATCCTCACCCGTCGCGCCGGGTGCGGCGACGAGGCCGGCGGCTTGGGCATAGAGGGTGATGACCTGCCGGACGTCCACCGCGGGTGCCCAGAGGACGAGGTCGGTGCCGTCGTGGAGGGCTTCGCCGGCGAAGGCAGCGGCCAACTGCGACTTGCCGACACCGCCGCCGCCCGACAGCACCTGCGTCAGCACCGCCGACGGCCCCTGCCCCCGCGCAGCACCCACCTGGTCCCGCAGTGCGGCGCGCGGTGGGAACGCACTGGAGAGGTTGGGGACGGAACCGATTTCGAGCGGCCACGTCATCGCGCGCGGGGCGTGCCAGATGTGTGTCTGCCGGTTGTCGACGACCTGACTGCCCGGCCCGAACGCGTTGTGGGATGCGTCGCCTCCCACCGCGGTCCCTCCACGGCGTGCCGTCACCCGCACGTGCTGCTCGGGCTCCCGCCGGACCTCAGGAACGGTGTCGGGCGCTCGTACCGTCTCAGCCGCTTCGTCGTCCCTTCGGCCGCGTCGCCATCGGGGCGTCACCGGCGTTCGCTGTCGTCGCCGAGCGCGTTGTCAGTGACATCGCCGCCGGCGGCGAGGCCGTCCCTTCCGGCCCGTACGTCCGCGTCCTGACCACCCGCAGGGGCCGGTGCACTCCGTGTCGGGGGTGCCACGACTGTCGACCGGTCGCCGACGGCGTTGCCGGTGATGCTGCCGCCGGCGGCGATCCCTCCCCGCCCGCTGCGGACCCGACGCCCGCCACCACTTGTTCCGGGGCTTCGGACGAGGGTGATCACGGCGAGGACGAAGGCGGCGAGGCCGATGACGGCGCCGGTGACGCTGGCGGTCCGGTCGGCCATGTCCGGGTTCACCACGAGCGCCACGATGAGCCCTGCCGACACCACGCCCGCTACCACGGCGAGCACCCATACGGCGACGCGCGCCGCCCCCGGAACTGCCACAGCTCCACCCCCGCGATTGTGTCCGATGCCCCGGCAGAACGGCGGTCTCGACGATACCGCCGACGGCGCTGCTCGGCGGTCGGAAGTCGCGCGGTGCGGTGCGGTGCGGTCGGAGGGCGGTGGCGCGGCATCACGGGTGGGTGTTACCGACCTCCCCCGCCCCGGTCAGCTGCCCCACCGCACGATTCCACCGGTATGACACACGCCGGAGGGCCCCCGGCCGCACCGACGGGTCAACCCGTGGCCCGGGACAAACCCGAAGTAGGCAGGAGGGCTTGACCCACTCCCGCGACGCCCGTGCCGGTGGCCGGCAGGTGCTCCGCCGCCCCCGGGGTTTCGGCCGGCGTGACGCGTTCGAGGCCCGTGCGGTCGGTGACCCGGCGCAGCGCACCCCGATCGGTGACATCGGCCGCGGCGTGAAACGGGGTGCACGCCGCGTTCCGCGTCCAGCGCTGCCACGAGATGCCGGCCGGGCGCTGCCGGTGTGCGTCCCGGCGATCGACACGCCGGCGGTGGCCATCGCCGGCGTGTGCTGCGTCGCGCAGCGGGTTAGCAGGACTCGGACCTACGAGCCAAGGGTGACGTCCACCCTTTCGGCCGGTCCGCGCTCTGTCGCGCTGCCAGACTCCCCTGAGGGAACACGCCGGTGGGGCGTGGGCGAGGCGGCGTGGGGCGGCGAGGCAGGGTGGGCGTGACCGAGGGGAGTGCCACCGGCCGTACCGCCCCGGTCGGAGCACAGCGGGGCC
>NZ_JBEXWB010000005.1:0-58899 GCF_040629645.1 Streptomyces sp. NPDC005899
GTTCCACCGGCGGGGCCGTGACCTTGAGGAACGTGTACTTCGCGTCCTGTCGAGCTTGGAGAGCACCACGCCGTCGAAGCCGACACCGTCGCGGAATGCCTCGGCGGTGTTGACCGCGTCCTGGCCGATCATGGCGTCATCCGCTGCCGCACCCCGCGCGCCCTCCCCGGCCGAACCACCACCGAAGGACTCCCATGGCCACACCCCTGTCCGCATCAGCCCTGCTCGCCGCGCTGCGCGCCGAAGGCGTCGACGTCGTCGAGCACAGGAGCTGGCGCACCCACAACCGCAACCACAAGGGCGCCTGGGGCCCGCTGAACGGCGTGATGATCCACCACACCGTCAGCAAAGGCACCGACGCGTCCGTGGAGCTCTGCTACGACGGCCACGCCGCCCTGCCCGGCCCGCTCTGCCACGGAGTCATCGACAAGGCCGGCACCGTCCACCTCGTCGGCAACGGCCGCGCCAACCACGCCGGCGGCGGCGATCCGGCCGTGCTGCGCCGGGTGCTCACGGAGGACTACGGCGACCGCCCACCCGCTCCCCGGGAGCACGAGGGCAGCGCGGGGGCCGTCGACGGCAACGCCCGCTTCTACGGTTTCGAGTGCGTCAACCTCGGCGACGGCGAGGACCCCTGGCCGGCCGCCCAGCTCGACGCGATCGAGCGCGTCTCGGCGGCCCTCTGCCGGGCCCACGGCTGGACCGCGCGCAGTGTCGTGGGCCACCTGGAGTGGTCCGACCGGAAGGTCGACCCGCGCGGCTTCACCATGCCGTCACTGCGGGACCGCGTCACCGCCCGGCTGAGTGCCCCGGCGAGCGGCCGGCCCGCGGACCGGCCTTCCGGCGGCACGCCCACCCCCCGCTACCAGCCGTTCCCCGGTGCCCCGTTCTTCACCGCCCGCACCAGCTCGCCGGTGATCACCGCGATGGGCCGCCGGCTGGTCGCCGAAGGCTGCTCGGCCTACGCCACGGGGCCGGGCCCCCGCTGGACCGACGCCGACCGCCGTTCGTACGCCGCCTGGCAGCGCAAGCTCGGCTTCCGGGGCAGCGACGCGGACGGGGTGCCGGGCCGCGCCTCCTGGAACGCCCTCAAGGTCCCGCACACGAGATGAGGAACCCGCAACCATGTCCGACGCCACCCGCCGCACCACCCGGACCCTGGTCCAGACCGCCCTCTCCCTTGCCGTGCTTCTGCCCGCGCTTGTCGACGCGTCCGGGCTCCCGGCGGCCCTGCCCTGGGTCGCCGGGACCCTGGCCGTCGCGGGGGCGCTGACCCGGGTGATGGCCGTACCGGGAGTGCAGGGACTTCTTCCGGCCTGGCTCCGTACCGAGCCGCCCGGACACGAGACCGTGGGAGCCGCCCATGACCGAGACTGATCCGAACAACCCGGTCGCCGTCGCCCTGGAGCTGGAGCGCCTGCGCGGTTCGCTGGAGGCCGGCTTCGCCCGGGCCGACGGCCAGCTGGCGCTGCTGGTGCAGCGCAGCGACCAGACCGACAAGCAACTGGCGGACCACGAGGCCCGCCTCGACGCGCTGGAACGCTCCCGCTGGCCGCTGGCGAGCGTCGGCGCGCTCACCGCGATGTTCGCCCTCGCCCTGGCCCTGTGGGAGAACGTGCGCTGACCCGCCGGGGGCGGGCCCACCGCACGCGGAAGGGCGCCCACCCCCGTACGCCGGTACTCGGCGGGGGTGGGCGCCCTTCTCACTCACTGCTACTGGTTGTACGGACCGTAGTCGTAGTCCTCCAGCGGAACGGCCTGGCCGGAGCCCGTGCCGAACGGCGAGTAGTCGATGTCGTCGTAGCCGACGGCCGAGTACATCGCGGCCTTGGCCTCCTCGGTCGGCTCGACCCGGATGTTGCGGTAGCGGGACAGACCCGTACCGGCCGGGATGAGCTTACCGATGATGACGTTCTCCTTGAGGCCGATGAGCGAGTCGGACTTGGCGTTGATCGCCGCGTCCGTCAGCACTCGGGTCGTCTCCTGGAAGGAGGCGGCCGACAGCCAGGACTCCGTCGCCAGCGAGGCCTTGGTGATACCCATCAGCTGCGGACGGCCGGAGGCGGGGTGACCGCCCTCGGTGACCACACGACGGTTCTCGGTCTCGAACTTCGAGCGCTCGACGAGCTCGCCCGGCAGCAGCTCCGCGTCGCCGGACTCGATGATCGTCACGCGGCGCAGCATCTGCCGGATGATGATCTCGATGTGCTTGTCGTGGATCGACACACCCTGCGAGTTGTAGACCTTCTGGACCTCGCCGACCAGGTGGACCTGGACCGCGCGCTGACCGAGGATCCGCAGCACGTCGTGCGGGTTGGTGGCACCGACGGTGAGCTTCTGGCCCACCTCGACCGCGTCGCCCTCGCCGACCAGGAGACGGGCACGCTTGGAGATCGGGAACGCCGTCTCCTCGCTGCCGTCGTCCGGGGTGACGACGAGCTTCTTGGTCTTCTCGGTCTCCTCGATCCGGACGCGGCCGGCCGCCTCCGAGATCGGGGCGACACCCTTGGGGGTACGCGCCTCGAAGAGCTCGACGACACGCGGCAGACCCTGGGTGATGTCGTCACCGGCCACACCACCGGTGTGGAAGGTACGCATCGTCAGCTGGGTGCCGGGCTCACCGATGGACTGGGCGGCGATGATGCCGACCGCCTCACCGATGTCAACCAGCTTGCCGGTGGCGAGCGAGCGCCCGTAGCAGAAGGCACAGGTGCCGACCGCGGACTCACAGGTCAGGACCGAGCGGGTCTTGACCTCCTCGACGCCGGCGCCCACGAGGGCGTCGATCAGGACGTCACCGAGGTCGACGTTGGCAGGCGCGATGACCTTGCCGTCGACGACGACGTCCTCGGCGAGCATCCGGGCGTAGACCGAGGTCTCGACGTCGTCCGTCTTGCGCAGGACTCCGTCGGCACCCTTGACGGCGATCTTCAGCTTGAGGCCGCGGTCGGTGCCGCAGTCCTCCTCGCGGATGATCACGTCCTGCGAGACGTCCACCAGACGACGGGTCAGGTAACCCGAGTCGGCGGTACGCAGGGCGGTGTCCGCCAGACCCTTACGGGCACCGTGCGTGGAGATGAAGTACTCCAGAACGGTGAGGCCCTCGCGGAAGGACGCCTTGATCGGACGCGGGATGGTCTCGTTCTTCGCGTTCGACACCAGACCACGCATACCCGCGATCTGACGCATCTGCATCATGTTTCCTCGGGCACCCGAGTCGACCATCATGAAGATGGGGTTCGTCTTCGGGAAGTTCGCGTTCATCGCCTCGGCGACCTCGTTGGTCGCCTTGGTCCAGATCGCGATGAGCTCCTGCGTGCGCTCGTCCTTGGTGATCAGACCGCGCTCGTACTGCTTCTGGACCTTCTCGTCCTGCTCCTCGTAGCCCTTGACGATGGCCTTCTTGGCCTCGGGCACGACGACGTCGGAGATGGCCACGGTCACACCGGAGCGGGTCGCCCAGTGGAAACCGGCCGCCTTCAGGTTGTCGAGCGTCGCCGCCACGATGACCTTGGGGTAGCGCTCGGCCAGGTCGTTGACGATCTCGGAGAGCTGCTTCTTGCCCACCGAGTAGTCGACGAACGGGTAGTCCTCGGGCAGCAGCTCGTTGAAGAGCGCGCGGCCCAGGCTCGTACGCAGCCGGAAGGTGTCACCCGGCTGGTACTCGGGCTCGCCCTCCTCGGCGACCGGCGGCACCCAGCCACGCGGCGGGATGGTGCCCACCGGGAAGCGGATGTCGACCTTCGCCTGGAGCGACAGCTCGCGGGCGTCGAAGGCCATGATCGCCTCGGCCGTGGAGCCGAAGGAGCGGTCGGTGCCCTTGACGTTGCGGCCCTCTTCGTCCGTGGTGAGGAAGAAGAGGCCCAGCACCATGTCCTGGGTCGGCATGGTGACCGGACGGCCGTCGGCCGGCTTGAGGATGTTGTTCGAGGACAGCATCAGGATGCGGGCCTCGGCCTGCGCCTCCGCGGAGAGCGGCAGGTGCACGGCCATCTGGTCACCGTCGAAGTCCGCGTTGAACGCGGTGCAGACGAGCGGGTGGATCTGGATGGCCTTGCCCTCGACCAGCTGCGGCTCGAATGCCTGGATGCCGAGGCGGTGCAGGGTGGGCGCACGGTTCAGCAGCACCGGGTGCTCGGCGATGACCTCTTCGAGGACGTCGTACACGACGGTGCGGCCACGCTCGACCATGCGCTTGGCCGACTTGATGTTCTGCGCGTGGTTCAGGTCCACCAGGCGCTTCATCACGAACGGCTTGAAGAGCTCCAGCGCCATCGCCTTCGGCAGACCGCACTGGTGCAGCTTGAGCTGCGGACCGACGACGATCACGGAACGCGCGGAGTAGTCCACGCGCTTGCCGAGGAGGTTCTGGCGGAAACGGCCCTGCTTGCCCTTCAGCATGTCGCTGAGGGACTTCAGGGGGCGGTTACCGGGACCGGTGACCGGGCGACCGCGGCGGCCGTTGTCGAACAGCGCGTCGACGGCCTCCTGCAGCATCCGCTTCTCGTTGTTCACGATGATCTCGGGGGCACCGAGGTCGAGGAGACGCTTGAGGCGGTTGTTGCGGTTGATCACACGGCGGTACAGGTCGTTCAGGTCGGAGGTCGCGAAGCGGCCACCGTCCAGCTGCACCATCGGACGCAGGTCCGGCGGGATGACCGGCACGCAGTCGAGCACCATGCCCTTGGGCTTGTTGCTGGTCTGCAGGAACGCGGAGACGACCTTGAGGCGCTTGAGCGCACGGGTCTTCTTCTGGCCCTTGCCGGTGCGGATGATCTCGCGGAGGCGCTCGGCCTCCTCGTCGAGGTCGAAGGACTCCAGGCGCTTCTGCAGCGCGGCGGCGCCCATGCAGCCGTCGAAGTACGTGCCGAAGCGGTCACGCAGCTCGCGGTAGAGCAGCTCGTCGCCCTCGAGGTCCTGGACCTTGAGGTTCTTGAAGCGGCTCCACACCTCGTCGAGACGGTCGATCTCGCGCTGCGCACGGTCGCGCAGCTGCTTCATCTCGCGCTCGGCACCTTCGCGCACCTTGCGGCGCACGTCGGCCTTGGCACCCTCGGCCTCGAGCTCGGCCAGGTCGGTCTCGAGCTTCTTGGCACGGTTCTCGAGGTCCGAGTCACGGCGGTTCTCGACCTGCTGACGCTCGACGGAGACGTGCGCCTCCAGCGACGGGAGGTCGCGCGTGCGGCGCTCCTCGTCGACGAACGTGATCATGTACGCGGCGAAGTAGATGACCTTCTCGAGGTCCTTCGGCGCGAGGTCCAGCAGGTAGCCGAGGCGCGACGGGACGCCCTTGAAGTACCAGATGTGGGTGACGGGAGCGGCAAGCTCGATGTGGCCCATCCGCTCACGGCGCACCTTGGCGCGCGTGACCTCGACGCCACAGCGCTCACAGATGATGCCCTTGAAGCGGACACGCTTGTACTTGCCGCAGTAGCACTCCCAGTCCCGGGTGGGACCGAAGATCTTCTCGCAGAAGAGTCCGTCCTTCTCGGGCTTGAGCGTGCGGTAGTTGATGGTCTCCGGCTTCTTCACTTCGCCGTGGGACCAGGTCCGGATGTCGTCCGCGGTGGCAAGGCCGATCCGCAGCTCGTCGAAGAAGTTGACGTCGAGCACTTGTCGTCAATCCCTCTTTCGGGGGTTCGAGCCCCCTCGCTCACGCGAGAAATCGGGGCACTTCAGCAATGGTCTGAACGGGTCCGGGGAGAGCCGGCCGGATCACGGGGATCCGGCCGGCCAACCCGTCAGACCTCTTCGACGCTGCTCGGCTCTCGCCGGGACAGGTCGATACCGAGCTCCTCCGCCGCGCGGAAGACGTCCTCGTCCGTGTCGCGCATCTCGATGGACATGCCGTCCGAGGAGAGCACCTCCACGTTGAGGCAGAGCGACTGCATCTCCTTGATGAGCACCTTGAAGGACTCGGGGATGCCGGGCTCGGGGATGTTCTCGCCCTTGACGATCGCCTCGTAGACCTTCACGCGGCCGGTGACGTCGTCGGACTTGATCGTCAGGAGCTCCTGGAGGGCGTATGCGGCGCCGTAAGCCTCAAGGGCCCACACCTCCATCTCACCGAATCGCTGACCACCGAACTGCGCCTTACCACCCAGCGGCTGCTGCGTGATCATGGAGTACGGGCCGGTCGAACGCGCGTGGAGCTTGTCGTCGACCAGGTGGTGCAGCTTGAGGATGTACATGTACCCGACCGAGACCGGGTCCGGGAACGGCTCGCCGGAGCGGCCGTCGAACAGGTTGGCCTTGCCCGAGGGCTGGACCAGCCGGTCGCCGTCGCGGTTCGGGATCGTGGCCTGGAAGAGGCCGGTGATCTCGTCCTCGCGGGCGCCGTCGAAGACGGGCGTGGCGACGTTGGTGCCGGGGGCGACCTTGTCGGCGCCGATGGCCTGCAGGCGCTGGGCCCACTCGTCACCGAGGCCGGAGACGTCCCAGCCACGGCTGGCGAGCCAGCCGAGGTGGATCTCCAGGACCTGTCCCGGGTTCATTCGGGACGGGACACCCAGCGGGTTGAGGATGATGTCGACCGGGGTGCCGTCCTCCAGGAACGGCATGTCCTCGATCGGCAGGATCTTGGAGATGACGCCCTTGTTGCCGTGACGGCCGGCGAGCTTGTCACCATCGGTGATCTTGCGCTTCTGCGCGACGTAGACGCGGACCAGCTGGTTCACGCCCGGCGGCAGCTCGTCGCCCTCTTCGCGGTCGAAGACGCGGACGCCGATGACCTTGCCGATCTCGCCGTGCGGGACCTTCAGCGAGGTGTCGCGCACCTCGCGCGCCTTCTCACCGAAGATCGCACGGAGCAGGCGCTCCTCCGGGGTCAGCTCGGTCTCACCCTTGGGCGTGACCTTGCCGACGAGGATGTCGCCGGCGACGACCTCGGCACCGATGCGGATGATGCCGCGCTCGTCGAGGTCGGCGAGGACCTCCTCGGAGACGTTCGGGATGTCCCGGGTGATCTCCTCCGGGCCGAGCTTGGTGTCACGGGCGTCGACCTCGTGCTCCTCGATGTGGATCGAGGAGAGGACGTCGTCCTGCACGAGGCGCTGCGACAGGATGATCGCGTCCTCGTAGTTGTGACCCTCCCACGGCATGAACGCGACGAGCAGGTTCTTGCCGAGGGCCATCTCGCCGTCCTCGGTGGCCGGACCGTCGGCGAGCACCTGGCTCTCGACGACCCGGTCGCCCTCGGAGACGACGACCTTCTGGTTGACCGAGGTGCCCTGGTTGGACCGCATGAACTTGGCGATGCGGTACGTGGTGTACGTGCCGTCGTCGTTCGTCACGGTGATGTAGTCCGCGGAGACCTCCTGGACCACACCCGACTTCTCGGCCTTGAGCACGTCGCCGGCGTCGGTGGCACAGCGGTACTCCATGCCGGTACCGACCAGGGGCGCCTCGCTCTTGATGAGCGGGACGGCCTGACGCATCATGTTCGCGCCCATGAGGGCGCGGTTGGCGTCGTCGTGCTCCAGGAACGGGATCATCGCGGTGGCGACCGACACCATCTGGCGCGGCGAGACGTCCATGTAGTCGACGTCGTCACCGGGGATGTAGTCGATCTCCCCGCCACGACGGCGGACCAGGACGCGCGCCTCGGTGAAGCGCATGTCCTCCGACAGCGTCGCGTTCGCCTGGGCGATCACGAAGCGGTCTTCCTCGTCGGCCGTGAGGTAGTCGACGTCGTCGGTGACGACGCCCTCGACGACCTTGCGGTACGGCGTCTCGATGAAACCGAACGGGTTGATGCGCCCGTACGAGGCCAGCGAACCGATCAGACCGATGTTCGGGCCTTCCGGCGTCTCGATCGGGCACATGCGGCCGTAGTGCGACGGGTGGACGTCACGGACCTCGAAGCCGGCCCGCTCACGGGAGAGACCACCCGGGCCGAGGGCGTTGAGACGACGCTTGTGCGTCAGGCCCGACAGCGGGTTGTTCTGGTCCATGAACTGGGACAGCTGGCTGGTGCCGAAGAACTCCTTGATGGAGGCGACGACCGGCCGGATGTTGATCAGGGTCTGCGGCGTGATCGCCTCGACGTCCTGGGTGGTCATGCGCTCGCGCACGACGCGCTCCATGCGGGCGAGACCCGTACGGACCTGGTTCTGGATCAGCTCACCGACGTTACGGATACGGCGGTTGCCGAAGTGGTCGATGTCGTCGGTCTCGACCATGATCGAACGGCCGGACTCGCCGACCGTCTCGGTCTCACCGGCGTGCAGCTTCACCAGGTACTTGATGGTGGCGATGATGTCGTCGCTGGTGAGCACACCCGCGTCGAGCGGCTCGTCGGCGCCGAGCTTCTTGTTCACCTTGTAGCGGCCGACCTTCGCGAGGTCGTAGCGCTTCGGGTTGAAGTAGAGGTTCTCGAGCAGCGTCTGAGCGGCCTCGCGCGTGGGCGGCTCGCCCGGGCGCAGCTTGCGGTAGATGTCGAGCAGCGCGTCGTCCTGGCCCTGGGTGTGGTCCTTCTCCAGGGTGGCGCGCATGGACTCGTACTCGCCGAACTCCTCGAGGATCTGCTCGGTGGTCCAGCCGAGAGCCTTCAGGAGGACGGTGACGGACTGCTTGCGCTTGCGGTCGATGCGGACACCGACCATGTCGCGCTTGTCGATCTCCATCTCCAGCCAGGCACCCCGGGACGGGATGATCTTGGCGGAGAAGATGTCCTTGTCGGACGTCTTGTCGATGGAGGAGTCGAAGTAGACGCCCGGCGAGCGCACGAGCTGCGACACCACGACACGCTCGGTGCCGTTGATGACGAAGGTGCCCTTGTTGGTCATGAGCGGGAAGTCGCCCATGAAGACCGTCTGGGACTTGATCTCGCCGGTCTCGTTGTTGGTGAACTCGGCCGTGACGAAGAGCGGCGCGGCGAACGTGAAGTCGCGCTCCTTGCACTCGTCGATCGAGTTCTTCGGGGGCTCGAAGCGGTGGTCGCGGAAGGTGAGCGACATCGACCCGGAGAAGTCCTCGATCGGGGAGATCTCCTCGAAGATTTCCTCCAGGCCGGACTTGGTGGGGACGTCTTGTCCACTGTCCAGAGCAGCCTCGACGCGAGCCTTCCACGCGGCGTTGCCGAGGAGCCAGTCAAAGCTCTCGGTCTGCAGCGCGAGGAGGTTCGGAACCTCGAGGGGCTCCTTGATCTTTGCAAAAGAGATGCGCAGCGGGGCGGTGCTGGCACCGTTGTTCGTATTCGAGGTCGAGGCGTTGCGCGAGGCGGCCAAGAGGGGGTCCTTCCGAGGGCTCGGACTCACTACGCGCGTACCGGCCCCAAGCCGTACACAGAGACAGGGATCCCAAGATCAGGGAAGGTCCGGTCATCGGTGCTGGGCGTGGGCATGCCCCTGGTGACGGGCAGGAGGCAGCTAACAGGCAGCGCAAAGGGTCAGTGTAGCCAAACGCCACACTGATGTCCAGTCGCGGTTCTCAGAGACCCACGTTGCTCTCAACAGCTGTTCTCAACACCTATGAATAGCCCTCGCGCGGTGTGCGCTCTTCTTTACTGCCCTCTTCGCTCTCGATCCATGCCTCGGATGCGGATCGAGATGACGACGCGTCCTGAGAATTGCGCGCCGCGTGCGGTTCGTCAAGGCCCCGAGGGGCGCTGCGGACGACCGACGATCTTCACCTGCGCCCGGAGGACGCGGGTTGACGCCTCACTGCGCCCCGGAGAAACGCACGGCGAAAGATCACCCTACTCGCCGCCGACGGAAGATCAAGGCGCCCTCCGGGCGCACGCCGAAGGGCGACCACCCGGATGGGTGATCGCCCTTCGCGATGTGACATCTCAGCCTCGCGGCAGAGACGGTCCTGAGGAGTCAGAGGACTCGCAGGGTCACTTGACCTCGACGGAGGCGCCGGCGCCCTTGAGGGACTCGGCAGCCTTCTCGGCGGCCTCCTTGGCGACCTTCTCGAGGACGGGCTTCGGGGCGCCGTCCACGAGGTCCTTGGCCTCCTTGAGGCCCAGCGAGGTCAGCTCACGCACGACCTTGATGACCTGGATCTTCTTCTCGCCGGCACCCGTGAGGATGACGTCGAACTCGTCCTGCTCGGCAGCGGCCTCGGCCGGGGCGCCGGGCGCGGCAACGCCGGCGGCGGCGACCGGGGCGGCGGCGGTGACGTCGAACTTCTCCTCGAAGGCCTTCACGAACTCGGAGAGCTCGATGAGGGTCATCTCTTCGAACTGCGCGAGCAGGTCGTCCTGGGACAGCTTCGCCATGACAGGCGTCCTTCCACTATTCGGCAGGTGCCGGATGTATATGTCGGCGGGCGTACGTGGAGCCCGCTGGACCGCTGAGCGAAATTACTCGGCGGCCTCGGCGGGAGCCGGAGTACCGGCACCGCCCTGCTCTTCCTTCTTGGCACGAAGCGCTTCCGCGGTGCGGACGAACTTCGAGGGCAGCGCCTGGAAGAGTGCGGCAGCCTGCGACTGCTTGCCCTTCATGGCACCGGCCAACTTGGAGAGCAGAACCTCGCGGGACTCGAGGTCCGCGAGCTTCTTGATCTCATCGGCGGACAGCGCCTTACCGTCAAGGACACCGCCCTTGATGATGAGGTTGGGGTTGTCCTTGGCGAAGTCACGAAGACCCTTCGCCGACTCCACCGGGTCACCGGTGACGAAGGCAACCGCCGTCGGACCCGAGAACAGGTCGTCCAGCGCGTTGATCCCGGCCTCGTTGGCCGCAATCTTGGTCAGCGTGTTCTTCACCACGGCGTACTGGGCGTTCTCACCGAGCGAACGGCGCAGCTGCTTGAGCTGTGCCACGGTGAGACCCCGGTACTCGGTCAGCACGGCGGCGTTCGAGCTGCGGAACTGGTCCGTCAGCTCGGCTACCGCGGCAGCCTTGTCGGGCCTTGCCATGAGCGTCGGCCTCCTTCCGGGTGATGAGGACCGCTCAGAAGGGGCCGGTAAAGACGAAACGCCCCGGCGCAGGCGCCAGGGCGTAGCTCGACCGGACGAGGTCCGGGAGCTTTCCACAGTCACCTGCGCAGGTCGCCCGTTCTCGACGGATCCTTCGGTCACCGGCCTCTCACGAGGGCACGGTGACGACCAGCGGTCTTTGGCTTCCTGTGGAGCGTACGCGACCGGACCCGTGCGGAGCAAATCCGTCCCGGTTCGACCGGTGCGAGAGGTTTACGGCCTGCCCTGACGGGTCGGCGCGGAGGTCAGGAGGCGGTTCCCGCCGTGCCGCCCCGCTGCCCCAGCAGCTCCTTGAAGTCGACCGTGTCGCCGGCCGCCGGCTTCTCGACCGACACGTCGGTGCCGTAGTGGCTGTAGAAGACCGTCGAGTTGAGCGCTCCGGTCTTCGTGGTGGCCTTCTCGGTCTTCTTCACCAGCAGGTCGTCCCTGTCGACCCAGATGTCGACCGTCTCCCTGCTGATGCCGAGCCGGCCGAGCTGCTCCTTGAAGGCGGCCAACTGACGGGCGTCCGGAGCGGAGGTCCTCGCGGTCAGCTCGGCCACGTCCACGGTCCCGGAGTAGTGGGTCGTGGCGACGCCCCGTACGTGCTCCCGGCCCACCTCCTCGACGTCGCCGGAGGCCAGCAGGGCGTCCACGCCCTGCTGCGGGGTGCTGTTGCGCATCTGCTCCGCGAGGACCTCCCCCGACGCGCCCCCGAGCTCGGCCAGGTCGGCGTAGGCGTAGCGGATCCAGCGCTTGCCGCCCACCTCGGCCGCGAAGGCCTCGCCCATGTCGGCGTAGTACTCGTCCTCGAGGTAGCGGGCCCGCATCGAGCCGTCACCGCCGGACTGCTTCAGCGCGTCCCCCATGGTCCCGCCGGTGTACGTGATCGTGAGGGCGCCGGTCATCCCGTCCGACCAGTCGATGACACCGGACTGCTCCATGGACATCGTGCTGCCCATGGTCGTGGTGCCCTCCACCTCGGCCGACTGCGCGCCCCCGGTCTCCTTCTGCACCAGGCGCAGCGCGGCGACCGCGTCGGCCCGCACCACTCCTTGCCCGGCGGTCCTGCCGCCGTCGTCCGCCCCCGTGGAGTCCTCCGGCCCTCCGCAGGCGGCCACCGACACCAGTGCCGCCGCTGCCGCGACCGCGATCCCCGCCCGGCGCGCCGTTGTCGTCGTCATGTGAGTCTCCACCCCTCGCTGCACAGCTTCGCCCCGCCCGATCGTTGTGCGCGTCGTTCCGCGCGTTCGCGTTCCTCCCGCACGTACGAGGACGGGCCCCGCACCTCGAAAGGTTGCGGGGCCCGTCACATGCCGTGAGAAACGGCTACCGGGTGAGCGCGGGGGCTCAGACGGCGGCCGGGTCCTCCTCGACGAGGAGGTTGCGCACACGGTTGGCGTCCAGCGGGATGCCGGGGCCCATCGTGGTGCTCAGGGTCGCCTTCTTGATGAAGCGGCCCTTCGCGGCGGACGGCTTCAGACGGAGGATCTCCTCCAGCGCCGCGCCGTAGTTCTCGACCAGCTTCGTGTCGTCGAACGACGTCTTGCCGATGATGAAGTGCAGGTTCGAGTGCTTGTCGACGCGGAACTCGATCTTTCCGCCCTTGATGTCGTTGACGGCCTTGACGACATCGGGGGTGACGGTGCCGGTCTTCGGGTTCGGCATCAGACCACGCGGACCGAGCACGCGGCCCAGGCGGCCGACCTTGCCCATGAGGTCCGGCGTGGCGACGACGGCGTCGAAGTCCAGACGGCCCTTCGCCACCTCGTCGATGAGCTCGTCGGCGCCGACGATGTCGGCGCCCGCGGCTTCCGCGGCCGCAGCACGGTCACCGGTCGCGAAGACCAGGACCCGGGCGGTCTTGCCGGTGCCGTGCGGGAGGTTCACGGTGCCACGGACCATCTGGTCGGCCTTGCGCGGGTCTACACCCAGGCAGAACGCGACCTCGACGGTGCCGTCGAACTTCGTGGTGGCGGTGTCCTTGGCGAGACGGACGGCCTCGAGCGGGGCGTAGGTGCGCTCCCGGTCGATCTTCGCGTCCGCAGCGCGGAGGTTCTTGCTGCGCTTCACTTCTACTCCTGATGGTTTGCGAGTGTGGAGTCGTGGTGCGGACCAGCGCTTGGTCCTACCACTGAGGGCTTACGGGGCTGAATCAGCCTTCGACCGTGATGCCCATGGAACGGGCGGTGCCAGCGATGATCTTCGACGCGGCGTCGAGGTCGTTGGCGTTCAGGTCGGGGAGCTTCGTCGTGGCGATCTCGCGGACCTGGGCGGCCGTCAGCTTGGCGACCTTGGTCTTGTGCGGCTCGCCGGAGCCCTTGTCCACGCCCGCGGCCTTGAGGATCAGCTTGGCGGCCGGCGGAGTCTTCGTGACGAAGGTGAAGGAGCGGTCCTCGTAGACCGTGATCTCCACCGGCACGACCATGCCACGCTGCGACTCGGTCGCGGCGTTGTAGGCCTTGCAGAACTCCATGATGTTGACGCCGTGCTGGCCCAGCGCGGGGCCGACCGGCGGAGCCGGGTTGGCCGCACCGGCGTTGATCTGGAGCTTGATAAGCCCCGTGACCTTCTTCTTCTTGGGAGGCATTGCTCTCTCCGGGTCCTAGTGAGAGTGTTTCGCCGCCAGTCCGGTCGTCCGGACGGAGGCATACCGCGCAACGATAACGGGTATAGCTGCGCGACCAAAAACCGAGCAGGTCAGACCAGCTGCGAAGCCGGTCTGACCTGCTCGGTAGGCATGTGTCCAGAAGCGGGCGGAAGCCGCTAGTTCTTCTGGATCTGGTCGAAGCTGAGCTCGACCGGGGTCTCGCGACCGAAGATCTCGACGAGGCCCTTGACCTTCTTCGAGTCGGCGTTGATCTCGTTGATCGTCGCCTGCAGCGTCGCGAACGGGCCGTCGGTGACCGTGACCGAGTCGCCCACCTCGAAGTCCAGCACCTGCACCTCGACCTTGCGGGCCGGAGCCGGCTTGCCCTCGGCCTCGGCCGCCTCGCGGGCCGCCTTCTCCTCGGCCTCGGGGGCGAGCATCTTGACGATCTCGTCCAGGGTCAGCGGGTACGGGTCGTAGGCGTTGCCCACGAAGCCGGTGACGCCGGGCGTGTTGCGCACGACACCCCACGACTCGTTCGTCAGGTCCATACGCACCAGGACGTAACCCGGGAGCTTGTTCTGACGGACGTTCTTCCGCTCGCCGTTCTTGATCTGGACGATCTCTTCCTCGGGCACCTCGGCCTGGTAGATGAAGTCCTCGACGTTGAGCGAGACGGCGCGCTGCTCCAGGTTCGCCTTCACGCGCTTCTCGTAGCCGGCGTAGGTGTGGATGACGTACCACTCACCGGGGAGGCCGCGCAGCTCTTCGCGCAGGGCGGTGACGGCGTCGACGGGGGCGGCCGGCTCGGCGAGCTCCTCGTCCTCGTCACCCTCGGCGTCCTCGGCCTCCGGCTCGCCGGACGCGGCGGCCTCCTCGGCCTCCGCCTCCTCGTCGGACCCGACGTGCACGGCGTCCTGCTCGGCGGGCTCGCCCGCGGCGGCGTCAGCAGCTTCGACCTGGTCCGGGGCCACGGCATCCGCCGCCTCGACGATGTCGAGCTGGTCCTCGGCGGACTCGACGGCGCTCGCCGTGGGCTCGGCGTCGTCGTTCAGGTTCGGGTCAGACACGATGGCTGCTTCTTCCTGGATACATATGGGTGGAACATGCGAAAGGGGCGCCGACGAGGCGCCCTCCGCGGGGATCAGCCGAAGACGTACTTGATGACCCGCGCAAAACCGAAGTCAATCACGGTGACGAGACCGATCATGACGACCACGAACGCGATCACGACGGCCGTGTACGTGGTGAGCTGGCTGCGCGTCGGCCATACGACCTTGCGGAGCTCGGCGACGATCTGGCGGTAGAACAACGCGAGGCGGCCCAGCGGGCCCTTCTTGCCGCGCTTGCCACCCTTGCGGTTCTTCTTCTTCGACTCGGGGGCTTCGTCCTCGGCATCAGGCATGTCGATGGAGCCCACGGCGTCCGTCACGCTACTCACCTGATTCCGGGTCATGGCCGTGCCGCGCCCGGTGGAGCCGCACGGCGGTGCATTGAAGTACGTACATGCGCACACATCCTGGCGAAGGAGTGTGTAGCAGGGCCGGAGGGACTTGAACCCCCAACCGCTGGTTTTGGAGACCAGTGCTCTACCAATTGAGCTACGACCCTTTGTGGTATCCACCAACCTACCGCATCCTCCCCGGTGGGCCGGGTGGGAAAACGGTGCGGCTGATGAAGGCCAACGACAGGTGAGTGTACGTGCTCAGGGGCGCCGCGTCGAACAGACAACTACCGACCGGTGCTGTCCGGATGCTGTCCGGCTCCTGTCCGGACCCTGAAACCCGTGTACCCGGGCCGATTCCGGTCTGCGAGCATGGGGGGCATGAGCGCTGCAACTTCTCCCACCGAGCGCCGGGTCTCCGCCCGCATCGGTGCGATCTCCGAGTCCGCCACCCTCGCCGTCGACGCCAAGGCGAAGGCCCTCAAGGCCGCCGGGCGCCCGGTGATCGGCTTCGGCGCCGGTGAGCCCGACTTCCCGACCCCCGGGTACATCGTCGAGGCCGCCGTCGAGGCCTGCCGCAACCCGAAGTACCACCGCTACACGCCGGCGGGCGGGCTCCCCGAGCTCAAGGCCGCCATCGCGGAGAAGACGCTGCGCGACTCGGGCTACGAGGTCGACGCCTCGCAGATCCTGGTGACCAACGGCGGCAAGCAGGCCATCTACGAGGCGTTCGCCGCGATCCTCGACCCGGGCGACGAGGTCATCGTCCCCGCCCCCTACTGGACGACCTACCCCGAGTCCATCCGTCTGGCGGGCGGCGTCCCGGTCGACGTCGTCGCCGACGAGACCACCGGCTACCGGGTCACCGTCGAGCAGCTCGAGGCCGCCCGCACCGAGCGCACCAAGGTCGTCCTGTTCGTCTCGCCGTCCAACCCGACCGGCGCGGTCTACAGCGAGGCCGACACCGAGGCCATCGGCCGCTGGGCCGTCGAGCACGGCCTGTGGGTCATGACCGACGAGATCTACGAGCACCTGGTCTACGGGGACGCGACGTTCACCTCGCTCCCGGCGGTCGTGCCCGAGCTGCGCGACAAGTGCATCGTGGTCAACGGGGTCGCGAAGACGTACGCCATGACCGGCTGGCGGGTGGGCTGGATCGTCGGCCCCAAGGACGTCGTGAAGGCCGCGACCAACCTCCAGTCGCACGCCACCTCCAACGTGAGCAACGTCGCGCAGGTCGCCGCGCTCGCCGCCGTCTCCGGCCCGCTGGACGCGGTCGCCGAGATGCGGACCGCCTTCGACCGCCGCCGCAGGACGATCGTGCGGATGCTCAACGAGATCGAGGGCGTCTACTGCCCCGAGCCCGAGGGCGCGTTCTACGTGTACCCGTCGGTCAAGGGCCTGCTGGGCAAGGAGATCCGCGGCAAGCGCCCGGCCGACTCCGTCGAGCTCGCCGCCCTCGTCCTGGACGAGGCGGAGGTCGCCGTCGTGCCCGGCGAGGCGTTCGGTACGCCCGGTTACCTGCGGCTGTCGTACGCCCTGGGCGACGACGACCTCGCGGAAGGCGTCTCGCGCATCCAGAAGCTGCTGGGCGAGGCCCGCGACTGACCGGCGCGCTCCCCTCGCTGATCGGCCCCCGGCTCCGGCCGGGGGCCGTTTTTCTGTTCGACGGACAACTCAGGGGGGAATCCGGCTACCGCTCGCGGGGGTGTCTGCGGCAAGATCCTGCAATGGAGCGTGACGTACGGCTGTTGCCCAAGGCCCACCTGCACCTGCACTTCACCGGGTCGATGCGGCCGTCGACCCTGCTGGAGCTCGCGGACAAGTACGGGGTCCACCTGCCCGACGCGCTGACCGGCGGGGAGCCACCGGAGCTGCGGGCGACCGACGAGCGCGGCTGGTTCCGCTTCCAGCGCCTCTACGACATCGCCCGCTCCTGTCTGCGGGCCCCCGAGGACATCCAGCGGCTGGTGCGCGAGGCGGCCATGGAGGACGTCGCCGACGGTTCGGGGTGGCTGGAGATCCAGGTCGACCCCACCTCGTACGCCCCCCTGCTCGGCGGGCTCATCCCGGCCATCGAGATCATCCTGGACGCCGTGGACGCCGCCTCCCGCGAGACGGGGCTCGGCATCCGGGTCCTGATCGCGGCGAACCGCATGAAGCATCCGCTGGACGCCCGGACGCTGGCCCGGCTCGCCGTGCGGTACGCCGACCGCGGTGTCATCGGCTTCGGGCTCTCCAACGACGAGCGCCGTGGCCTGGCCCGCGACTTCGACCGCGCCTTCGCCATCGCCCGCGAGGGCGGCCTGCTCGCGGCGCCCCACGGCGGCGAACTCGCCGGCCCCTCCAGCGTGCGGGACTGCCTGGACGACCTCGACGCGGCCCGGATCGGCCACGGTGTGCGCGCGGCCGAGGACCCCGGGCTGATGCGCCGACTGGCCGAACGCGGGGTGACCTGCGAGGTGTGCCCCGCCTCGAACGTGGCGCTCGGCGTCTACGAGAAGCCCGCGGACGTCCCCCTGCGCACCCTGTTCGACGCGGGCGTCCCCATGGCGCTCGGCGCGGACGACCCGTTGCTCTTCGGCTCCCGGCTGGCCGCCCAGTACGAGCTGGTCCGCCAGCACCACGGTTTCGACGACACGGAGCTGGCCGAGCTGGCACGGCAGTCCGTCCGGGGGTCGGCGGCGCCCGACGACGTCCGGAAGAGGCTTCTGAGCGGGATCGACGACTGGCTCGACGACTGACGCGGGCCGGCGCCGGCCGGCCACGCGGAGCCGTCGCCACGGTGGGCGGTGCCCCGCCGCGCACGGCCCCCCGGGCCGGGAGTGCCCCGGGCCGAGGGCCGGCCTCGGGGGGCGTCCCGCCGATTACAGGCTGACGCCGACCGTCACCGGTTCGTTGACGAGGGTGATCCCGAAGGCGCTGTGGACGCCCGCGACGACTTCCCGGGCCAGGGCGAGCAGGTCCTCGGTGGTCGCGTGGCCCCGGTTGGTGAGGGCGAGCGTGTGCTTGGTGGAGATGCGGGCGGGGCCCGTGCCGTAGCCCTTGGTGAAGCCCGCCTTGTCGATGAGCCAGGCGGCGGAGGTCTTCACCAGGCCGTCACCCGCGGGGAAGGCGGGGGGTGTGACGTCCTCGCCGAGGCGCTCCCGCGCGCGCGCGAGGAAGGCCGCGTGCGCGGCCTCGTCCAGGATCGGGTTGGTGAAGAACGAACCGGCCGACCACGTGTCGTGGTCCTCCGGGTCCAGCACCATGCCCTTGCCGGCCCGTAGGCGCAGGACCGTCTCGCGGGCCGCCTCGGCCGGCACCCGGTCACCCTGTTCGACGCCCATGGCACGGGCCGTCTCGGGGTACCGCAGGGGCGCGGACCGGCCGCCCGCGTCCTCCAGCGCGAAGCGGACGCGCAGGACCACGAAGCGGTCGGGCTCCGCCTTGAAGCGGCTGTGGCGGTAGGAGAACGCGCACTCCTCGTTCGAGAGGGTGACCGTCTCCCGGGCGTGCCGGTCGTAGGCGACGACCTCGGTGATGACCGAGGACACCTCCTGGCCGTACGCCCCCACGTTCTGGATGGGTGTGGCACCGGCGGACCCCGGGATCCCGGCGAGGCACTCGATCCCCGCCAGGCCCGACTCGACGGTGCGGGCCACGGCGTCGGTCCAGACCTCTCCGGCGGCCAGCTCCAGCGTCGTACCGGAGAGCTCGAAGCCCTCGGTCGCGATGCGCAGGGCGGTGCCGTCGAAGCCCTTGTCGCCGATGACCAGGTTGGAGCCGCCGCCGATGACCAGCAGCGGGGTGCCGCTGCCGTCGGCCTCGCGGACGGCCTCGACCACCTCGGCGTCGGTGGTGGCCGTCAGGAGGCGGTCGGCGGGACCGCCGAGCCGGAAGGTGGTCAGTGGGGCGAGGGGGGCGTCGTGGAGTTCCTGCACGGGACAAGAGTACGGTCCGTGGCCGCGACGCCCGGGCGGGGCCACGGGCCCCCTCGCGCGGCGGGCCGGGCAGCGCCGCGGCGGGCGCGGCCCGGGCGTGCCCCGGCGGGGAGGGGACCGAGGAGGAGCGGTCGGCCGACCGGCCCTCAGGGCAGGGACGAGAGCTTCCCGGGCACTTCGAGGCTTGGGGCGCTTCGGGGCGCTTCGGGGGGGGAAGCGCCCCTGCACAGCAGCACCGCGGCGGCCCCGGGCCTCCGCCGGCGGCTCAGGCGAGCTGGACCACGGCGCGGGACATGCCGAGCACCTTCTTGCCGTCGCTCATCGCGAGCAGGTCCACCCGCACCCGGTTGTCGTCCAGCAGCGCGGCGACCTTGGCGCTGACCTCGACCGAGGCACCCGTCTCGTCGTTCGGCACGACGACCGGCTTGGTGAAGCGCACTCCGTACTCGACGACCGCGCCCGGGTCGCCGACCCAGTCCGTGACCACCCTGATCGCCTCGGCCATCGTGAACATGCCGTGCGCGATCACATCCGGCAGGCCGACCTCACGGGCGAACTTCTCGTTCCAGTGAATGGGGTTGAAGTCACCCGACGCACCCGCGTACTGCACCAGCGTCGCCCGTGTCACGGGAAACGTCCGCGCCGGCAGCTCCGTACCGACCTCGACGTCCCCGTACGCGATTCCCGCAGCCATCACGCCTCCTCGGCGGCACGTGCCACCAGCTTCGTCCACGCGGTCACGACGTGCTCACCGGACTCGTCGTGCACCTCGCCCCTGACGTCCACGACGTCGTTGCCCGCCAGCGACTTGATCGACTCGATCGTCGAGGTGACCGTCAGCCGGTCCCCCGCGCGCACCGGGCGTGTGTAAGCGAACTTCTGGTCGCCGTGCACCACACGGCTGTAGTCCAGGCCCAGCTGCGGGTCCCGCACCACCTCGCCGGCGGCCTTGAAGGTGACCGAGAAGACGAACGTGGGCGGGGCGATCACGTCCGGGTGCCCCAGGGCCTTGGCGGCCTCCGGGTCCACATAGGCGGGGTTGTCGTCCCCCACCGCCTCCGCGAACTCCCGGATCTTCTCCCGGCCGACCTCGTACGCCGGGGTGGGCGGATAGGTCCGCCCCACGAAGGACTGGTCGAGCGCCATGAGCCCGCTACCTCCTATGTAGAAGTCGAAAGGGGCGAGGAACAACCCCGTACAACGACACGAGGCCGCCCCCAGTGGGGACGGCCTCGTGTACGAGCCTGATTCAGCGCGTTTCGCGGTGCGCCGTGTGCGAGTTGCAGCGCGGGCAGTGCTTCTTCATCTCAAGACGGTCCGGGTTGTTACGCCGGTTCTTCTTGGTGATGTAGTTCCGCTCCTTGCACTCCACGCAGGCCAGCGTGATCTTCGGGCGGACGTCGGTGGCAGCCACGTGAGTGCTCCTTGGACGGACGGATGGACGGATGAACGCAAAAAAGAGTAGCCGATCGAAGGACCGACCCCACAATCGGCTACCGTAAGTAGCGGTGACCGGACTTGAACCGGTGACACAGCGATTATGAGCCGCTTGCTCTACCGACTGAGCTACACCGCTTTGATGACGAGCTTCCCCGCCGAAGCGGGGTCACCCGATCACCAGAGCCCCAATGCGGAATCGAACCGCAGACCTTCTCCTTACCATGGAGACGCTCTACCGACTGAGCTATTGGGGCGAGCGAGGAAGACATTACACGGTCTGTCGCCGATCGCCCAAATCCGTTTCCGTCGCCCCTGGCCGGGCCTTGATCGGCCCCCTCCGGGCACCCGCCCCGGACCCTCCCAAGAGCCTCTGAGCAGGCCATGCTCCGTCACGCGGCCCCCTCCCCCACCGCCCAGGAGGCTCCCTGCGGCCGGCCCGTCCCAGGCGTCACACAACACCACATTCGTACGACTATTCCGCTCCTCCTCGGTGCGGAGCCGGCGCCCCCCTAAGCTCGGCCCACTCCGAGTGATCTTGTCCCCCTCCCAGGAGCGCCATGCCCGACAACCGGCCGCGGCGGCCAGACGACGACGCGCCCGGCCCCGGCGCCCCGGCCGACACCTCCGCACTCCTGATGGGCGGCGCCAGGCTCGCGGACGGGCGCGCCGTCGACGTACGGATCAGCGACGGGCGCATCGAGGCCGTCGGCACCGCGGGCAGCCTCACCACCCACGGCACCCGCCTCGACCTGCGCGGCTACCTGCTCCTGCCGGCCCCCGCCGAACCCCACGCGCACGGCGACACCGCCCTCACCGCCGTCACGGAGGGGGCCGGACCGGCCTCCCGCCGCCCCGAGGACATCCGGCGCCGAGCCACCGAAGCGGCTCTCCTCCAGCTCAGCCACGGCGCCACCGCCGTCCGCGCCCACGTGCGCGTCGGAGACGTACAGGGCCTGGCCTCACTGGAAGCCGTCCTCGACGCCCGCCGCTCCCTGCGCGGCCTCGTCGACGTGACCGCCGTCGCCGTGCCCCGGCTCCTCACCGGCATCGCGGGCGCCGACGGGCTCGCCATGCTGCGCGAGGCCGTGGAGATGGGCGCGGGGGTGGTCGGCGGCTGCCCCGACCTCGATCCCGACCCGGCCGGTTACGGCGAGGCCGTCCTGGACCTCGCCGCCGCCCACGGCCGCCCCGTCGACCTCCACACCGACGGCGAGGACCCCGCCCGCCTCGCCCGGCTCGCCGCCATGGCGGGCGGGCTGCGCCCCGGTGTCAGCCTCGGCCCGTGCGCGGGCCTGTCCCGGCTCCCCGAAGACGCGGCCGCCCGCACCGCCGACCAACTGGCCGCCGCCGCGGTGACGGTGGTCTGCCTCCCCCAGGGCGCCTGCGCCGGCGCCCTCGTCCGCGGGACGGCGCCGGTGGACCTGCTGCGGGCCGCCGGCGTGCGTGTGGCGGCGGGCAGCGGCGCGCTGCGTGACGCCGCCAACCCCGTGGGACGCGGCGACCCCCTGGAAGCCGCCTACCTCCTGGCCTCCCAGAGCGGACTCGGCCCCGAACACGCCTACGACGCCGTGTCGGCCACCGCCAGGGCGGTCATGGGCCTGCCCGGCGTACGCATCGAGGCGGGCTTCCCGGCCGAACTGCTCGCCGTACGCGGCGACCGGCTGTCCGGGGCGCTCTCCCTCGCGTACAGCAGGATCGTGATCCACCGCGGACGCGTGGTCGCACGGACGAGCGCCGTGCGCGAGTACTGCGCCTCCGAAGCGGCCGCCGCACTGGACGTCCCCCGCCAGGGGCGCACCGATTCCGGTCCGGGCGGCGGGCCTTGAGCACCGGCGAGCGCAGCGGCGTACGGTCGTAGGCATGCGCATTGTCATTGCAGGAGGACACGGTCAGATCGCGCTCCGGCTCGGGCGGCTGCTCGCCGCGCGCGGCGACGAGGCGATCGGCATCATCCGCAAGCCGGAGCAGAGCGAGGATCTGCGCGAAGCCGGCACCGAACCCGTGGTCCTCGACCTCGAGTCGGCCACGACGGAGGAGGTCGCCGAGGTGCTCCGCGGCGCCGACGCGGCGGTCTTCGCGGCCGGTGCCGGGCCCAACAGCGGCACGGAACGCAAGGACACCGTGGACCGCGGTGCGGCCGTCCTCTTCGCGGACGCGGCGGAACAGGCGGGCGTACGCCGCTATCTCGTCGTGTCCTCCATGGGAGCCGACCCCGACCACCCCGGCCACGAGGTCTTCGACGCCTACCTGCGCGCCAAGGGCGAGGCGGACGCGTACGTACGGTCGCGGCCGAACCTCGACTGGACGATCCTGCGCCCCGGAATGCTGGTCAACGACGCCGGCACGGGTCAGGTGCTGCTCGCCTCCTCGACGGGCCGCGGTCCGGTCCCGCGCGACGATGTGGCCGCGGCCCTCCTGGAGTTGCTGGACACCCCGGCGACGGCGGGTCTCACCCTGGAGCTGATCTCGGGGCAGGTGCCCGTGACGGTGGCGGTGAAGGACGTGGCGGGCAACTGAGCCCGTGGGCCGGGTGGGAACGTCCGGCCGGCCGGGTCAGCCGGCGATCCAGGGCACACGGCAGGCGTGCGGAGCCGCGCCCTCCGGGCAGAGGGCCCTGATCACGGCCTCGCGGACCGCCCGCCAGGTCCGCAGCGAGCACACCAGGCGGACCCGCACCTTGACCGCTTCCCGCTCCCCGGCGCCCTCTCCGGGATGCTCCCAGGCCCACTGCTCCGCCAGGAAGTCGTACACGTCGGCGGTCGTCGACCCGTCCCCGTCGAGGGTGTGCGAGACGGTCTCGCCGACGATCCGGGCGCTGCGGGACGCCACCGCCCGATGGACGAGACCTCTGGCCCACGCCAGTCCCTGATCGTCCGCGTACAGACCGAAGTCCAAGGTGCGTACGTACATGGGCGACCGGCCCGCCTTCCTCGTCGGCCTTCGGTATCGGTTCCTCGGTACCGGCTCCGCCGTATCGGCTCCCCGGTATCTGCTCCTGCGCACCGGCTCCGCCGTGGGTGCCGCTCGGTGACCGCGTGCACGGTAGCCGGCCGCGTGAGGGGCCGTCCTGCCCTTTCCCGCTCGGGCTCACGCGTCACCCCGTCCTCGCAGCCGGCCCGGCCCGGTGACTACTCGGCGGACAGGGCTTCCCGCATCGCCTTGGCGCTGTTCGCCGGGTCATAACCCGGAGGAACGCCGTCGACCAGGATGATGTCGCCCTGGATGTGCCGTGACCGCAGCGGCGCGATCTCCTGGTAGGCGGGCGAGTCCCACCAGGCCCGCGCCTCCGCGATGCCCGGGAAGCCGATCAGCACCACGCTGCCGGGCCACGTGCCCTCCTTCACCTCGTGCTGCGCGAAGTGCACGAGGAAGCGGCCGCCGTAGGGCTCGAAGGTGGCGGGGATGCGCTCGACGTACTCGACGATGTCCGGGTGCGGGGTGGCGTCCTGGAGGTGGGCTATGGCGTAGGCGGGCATGGCGTCCTTCCGGTCGATCGGGCTCCGTACGCCGCCGATCCTGGCACGCGGGTGCGCCGGGGTCGATGTCCTGGGAGTGACCGGCCGGCCCTCGCCGCGGATGCCGGGCGGTCGGGCGCCGAACAGCGACCGGCGCCGGACTGGCCGGCCCTCGCCGCGGGTGCCGGGCGGTCGGGCGCCGAACAGCGACCGGCGCCGGACTGTCCCGGAGCCCTGCCGGGGGCCCCGGGGCAGCCATGGAGGGCCCCGGGGAACAGCGGGGGAACACCCTCTGAGCGCGGGTGGGACTCGGGCGGCCCGAAGCGGGATACGGGACCGACCGGCACGGCCCGCAGCACGCGTCCACACATGCAGAAACCCCGTCCGACCTGCGGTTTAAGCAGGTCGGACGGGGTTTCCCGTCCTGTGGCGGCGCCAGGGTTCGAACCTGGGTAGGCTGAGCCGGCAGATTTACAGCGGGCCCGGTTCACCATCTATGACCTGCGGCCTTCTGTGTGCCGTCCCCTGTCGGGGGACACCTGGGGAAGCAGAGTCAGAGCAAGGGCCTGCGCAGACAGCTATGGCGGCTGGATGATCACCGCTTTAGGAGTTCGATCGCTCCTCGGGACCACTGGGGAACGACACGGCCACGCTGGCCATGCCAGGCTGCCTGGGAATGCTGGCGTCCGGCGCCGTTGATTTCACTTGTGGATGTCACAACGTCCCAACTACCTGCGTTCGTTGGCACGATGGTTCCGTGGACGACCTGGAGCGCATCGCGGCAGAGATCACGGCGTACTACCGAGCACTCGACGAGTGCGCCACTCAGCGGCACCACTTCCGCCACACTGACGAAGAAGGCGGCCTCTGGTACATCGAGGCCGTACCCGATCGCGGCGAGTTGATCGTCATCAAGCAGGCCGAGCTGACCGCGGCCGGCCAGCTCCACCGATACAGCTGGGAGCACCTGGAGGACGAGCACGGCGGCCTGACAGACCAAGCAATCGATCCTGAACAGGATCCGCTGGAGGCCATCCCGGCCGAAGAGTTCCAGCGCGTGTGGACTCGGTGAGCGGTCTGGACAACCACTTTAGGAGAGAGGGCGGGAGATCTCGTGCCTGAGCTGGGGCTTCGCCGACCGAGGTTGCGGACGGGGACTCGACTGCGGGGCACCGATGTTGACCGTGGCCGACCCCTGCATCTGGCACGGTTATGGCACGAACCCCAGCCGACGAAAGTCAGCCACGACGGCAGGTGCGCCGACCGACCAGGCGCGCGTATGCCTCGCCGCACCCCCACCAACCTCAGCCACGCTATCGGGTGTCGGCGGTCAGTCCTTCCGCGGCGAGCGGAGCGGCACACGGCTCCGGAGGCCTCAACTGCATCACTCGTAAACACTGGTCAGACGGATGTGAATCTTGCGACTAACTCCCTCTGTCCACATATAGTCCACGGATCGTGCTGACGCTTCAGAGCTCAAAACCTGCTTAAACAGCAGCGACGCCAGCACCCCACAAGGACATCTGTACCGGTTCGGAGTCGCCAGGCGTCTGATTTCCGGAAAGGGCTGACTTGATGCTCTGCCCAATCGCTTGTGCGAGCAAGGGGGGCACCGCATTGCCGATCAATCTTGCGCCTTCCTCGCGATTTCCAAGGAAGACAAAATCATCTGGAAATGACTGAAGGCGGGCCCCTTCGCGAAGAGTGATAGTCCGATGCTCTTCCGGATGGCCGAACTTGCCGCGGGTGAAACTGTCGAACCGTGCCGTAATCGTCACCGCCGGCTCATCCCACGACAGGCGTCCGTACGTGTCAAGGTGGCGGTGGTTCCCCTGGTGGCATGCGAGCTGGAGGTGCTTTGGAAGGTACTCCCGGCCGCCCCCAGGTGGGACGTGCTTGATCCGTTCGATGTTGAGGTCGCTCAGCCTAGCTTCCCTGTAGTGGTTCGCTAGAGACGGATGACTCGACCCATCTGCGGGTGGCGACGGAAGGTCTCGAATGGCATCCCCCACTGTGCGTGGGGAAGGGGTAATCGCCGCAGGCCAAGAGAAATTTGTGCCGGCCGGAAGCCCTACTAGGAATGCTCTCCGACGTTTCTGGGGAACGCCATATTGAGAAGCGTCAAGAATTGTTGCATGAACCTGAAATCCGAGATCCTGTGCGGCCTCTTCCACGGCCCTCAAAATATGCTTCCCGCGCACACTTTGGATGGCGGCGACATTTTCCATAAGAAATGCACGAGGCCGCATCTCTTCGAGCCAGTCGAGATACCGAAGGACGAGGAGATTTCTTGGGTCATCTCGATCTCCCCTGCGCTGAAGGGAGAAGCCCTGGCACGGAGGTCCTCCAGCGAGCAAATCGACTTGGCCGCGCTTTAGCCCAGCAAGATCGAGAAGCTCACTCCCGCTGGTAGTGGCGGCGTCAAGTGTTTCTGCACGGCATGAAAGATTCTTGCGATGAGTGTCTACGGCGATCTGGCTGTTATCGAAAGCCAGGCGTACTGAATACCCGGCGCGTGTAAGCCCTAGGCTGAGCCCACCCGCGCCAGCGAATGCATCGATCGCAGTAAGCGTCACTGAGTCAGCAACCCTCCGCGCCTGCGGATACCCGGGATCAGCACCGAGAAGCTGCTACCAACTGGCTTGTCAGCCACCTCGAATAGACCTACCTCGGATTCCACAGGCGGCATACCTGCTGCGATATGTTCACCGAAAGCCTGAGCAGCCAGCGGAGGCACTGCGTTTCCGATCTGCTTGTAACGGTCGTCGAAAGGCCCCTTGAACTGCCAGGTGGCCGGGAACGTCTGTAGGAGTCCGGCTTCCCGTGCAGTCAACCCACGGTCTTGCTCAGGGTGGGCGAATCGTCCGCAACTAGGCGTTCGGCATCGAGCAGTGATGGTCGGCGCCGGGCCAGACCAAGGAAGACGGCCATACACATCCGTATACCCACCGTGGGACCCACGCGTGCGATCCAAGCACTCCGGACCGACCCCAGGGGGTCGCGATCCGCCGTCGTGAGGCACCTGCTTCAAAATCTCGATCGTGGAGGGCCGGTGTCGTGATGTGACATGCATCGGGTCGTCGGGATTTGCCTCACCGCTGGAAATATGGGGTAGCTGGCCAATCCATTCCTTGACGGTGGCAAACGTTTCTGGCGTGTTTCGAATCGAAGGAAACGTTGGCATTTGATGCAAAGAGGCCAGCACCACGGTCCGGAAGCGTTCTTGTGGGACGCCAAGCTGAGCCATATTCATAATCCGCGCTCGAACGTGGTAGCCCACCGTTTCCAGCTTTGAACGAAATTCGTCGAACAAATCCCATGAGCGAGCCGAGACGAGGTCAGCGACGTTTTCAACCATAACGACATCTGGTTTAAGTGTGACCGCCAAATCACCGAAAACGCTGAAGAGTTGGTTCCGCCCCTTGCGGTCGCCACGCGTTTTGACGTGCGACGAGAAGCCCTGGCAAGGCGGTCCTCCAGAGAGCAGGAACGACCGGGAACCGACTGATTCGCGGATTTGGGCTGCCCACGAACGCCGAGCGGCTGGGTCCTGCAGCGTCAGCAGGTCCATGTCGTCTGGCGTGTGGCCGAGGTTGGCAGCGTAAGTAGCGTTGGCCCAACGGTCGTTGTCCGCGGCGTAGACCGCCTCAAACTGGCCTGTTGCTGCCAGGCCGGCCGACATGCCGCCACAACCGCTGAAGAGGTCGGCGTATGCCCAACCGGGTTCACCCTTGTCCATGGGATAGATCCTAAGAGCTCGGACTGACAGCGCGGTCTCTGGCGCACCATCTGAGACCATCGGACCTCGAGGGTGAGCCGGTACAGTCATGGGGACATGACGGCGTGTTGGTAACACAGCATGCCTCACCGATCATCCCGACGTGAGCTAAATCACTGCCTCAGTCTCGCAGTCCACTGACCGATCAGGTCGCTCATCAGATCCGCCCGCGTGGGGTCGACTGCGATGACGTCGACAGAGCACCCTGTGCTGATGCGACCTAGTCTGCGGATGCCTGGCGGGCCATGTAGAGCTGGAGCCACCAGTGCGGCAGCGTCGGCCGCGAATGCTCCAGCGTGAGAGATCAGTTGATATATAGCGTCTTCGGTGACCTTTTCTCCTGACTTCCTATACTTTGCATCGAGTAGTCCGGTCATAGTCGCGCCCCGGATTACGATGTCGGGATCGGCTCTTTTTGCTACAGGTAGTGGATCTCCCTCTAGCGCGTGAAACAAGGGAATTTTCTGTGCTCTCCCATCCGTCACCGTGAAGTCGGTTGGTATCGAATTCCGACAGATGGTGCGCACTGCTTCCTCGAAGATTCGGTCGATGTTCACCCAAGCGCTGAACGGCGAATTCCCTGTATCTCGGAAGTTGAATGGCACACCACGGATCAGGGTCCTAGCTACTTCCAAGGTTTCTTTCAGGCTTGCGCTGACGTTGAGAGAAGGCGACGTAAGAGTTGGTTCGAGAAGCATCTTCGCTCCCGAAAGCATTTGGATGCATCGCTGTACGGCCACTCTTTCCTCATCGTGCTCATTCAGCAGATGCTCGGCCCGGAGGCAAGCTGCCAGTAGATACCTATTTATTTCTGTATCTTCAGTTAGATTGCGATAGCGTATTGCCAGCATGTCGTGTCGTCCGCGGCTCCACAAATTGCGGACTGTTTCGCCGACATGGATTTTTCCTCTGACGCGATTGCTGTAGGCAGAGGTCGCGGTGTACTGCTTCTGTGGTCCTAGTGCCAACTCCTTCTCGATCATGTCGGAAAATGCTCGCGCAACGGAAGCAAGTGGAGGCAGCGTTGATCCGGGTTGTGCCGCTTGTGAGGCTTGTCGTCGGCCACTGGAGGACAAGCTGAGACACGCATCGACAGTTCCAGGAACCATTTCCTCGATAGTGATAACGAGGTTTTCGTGGACGACAAGAGTGCCAGCGTAGGGGCCGATTTCGAGGTCGTAGCCGAAACGATTTGGCCGCACGGAGGCCACTCTGGCTCGAACCCATGAAAGCTTAGACAGCTCTTCGAGGGAGTATCCAGCTTCCTCATGTGTGAGTTGAACGCGTCCGTATGTGGTGGCTCTCACAACTATTCCTCGGATGTTGCGCTATAAGTAGGGCTTTTCCAGACATAACCGTTCTCGATCTGTTCCGGATTAGGGTATGTTGTGATACCGCCGCGGCGAAGGAAGTATCGTAGTGATTCGTTCCAAAGGTCATGTAGGTCGTGTTCGTCGCGCATGCCAACGAATAGGCCGTGCCCGAAGGGGGCATCTGCTGGCAAGCCGTCGAACCACCGAACCACTTGGCCTCGAAGATCATTTGCCATTCCCGAATCCGTCAGGATTGCCTCGAGAGCCTCGCGACTGGGTGGGATTTCAATCTGCCTCAGCCTTCTTACCAATGCGTCGTCCATGTTGATAACGCTTCGGTCAGCAGGATTCATGGTTGCAATGATCACCAGGTTCGGAGCGATTGCTACTCGTTCATTCAGTCCAGGGACTAGGAATGGGCGGTTTCTGTACTCGATGTAGGTGAGGAGCTCGCCTAGGACATTGGCGACATCGGCTCTGCTCAACTCGTCGACGATGAGAACGTGTGTCTTGTCTGGAGAGGCCAGAGCTGCCTCGTTTATCTGCACAAGGGCACCAGGTGAAGGCTCAAAGCCGCCACCGTGGCTCGGGGCGAGTCCGCCCACGAACTCCTCATAGGTGAATGCGGCATGGAATTGCACTGTCAAAATGCGACTGAGGTCTTCTTCCGCCAAGGCCATGGCGACTTCCTGCGCCACTCTTGTCTTCCCTGTCCCGGCTGGGCCTACGAGTGCCATAATCTGGCGATCGCCATAGCGACGGCATTTCTCAACGATGAAGTTTCGGAGCTTATCGTCGGATCGGGACAGCGCGAGTGTTGGCTTCTCCGGAGCTTCTCCGAGCCAGCGTACGTACTCCCCTCGGTCAGTAAACTGTCGCGGCTCAGGGGAGGCATCAATCGTTTCGTCGATTAGAGAAATAAACTCTGGGTTTAGGTAGCGGTAGCCATCCGATCGATCGCGATATTCAAGTAGGAGGTTTTTAAAAGCTGCACGAGAAAACCATGTGTCCAGCCTGTCGGACTGGTTGGCTCCCTTGTCGGGGCGACGAGGGCCGAGGACCTGATCCATGATTGCAGGGTCATTCGGATCGTAGCCGGCCTGCGTACGAGCACTTGCAATCCGGTCGATTGCCGAATCGATCTCTGATTCCATCAAGCACGTTGTGAGACACCGCCCCATCTCTTCCCAATGTAGTTTGTTGTCCAATTTCCTCATCGCGCGCCAGATGGCCAACAGGGGTCTGATGTCGGTTCCCGGCGGATATGCATCACGTGTGAGTGGGTTTGCGAGTTGGTACCTAGCGAGGGTAGGGGCCACCATCTGGGCGAGTTGAGCGCGGTAGGTGCCATAAATCTGCTGGCTGAAGTCATCGATGCGCTGATATTGGTCATTGAGGATGGCGAGTAGATTTTTGCCGATGTCTGTAGACTCCAGCACACCGCTTTCTTCGTATAGAAGGCCGATTCCCCGGAACAAAGCCATGTATGTTCTGAAGCGTTGGTCTGCTTGATCTTGCAACTCGGGCGCCACCTGCTTGCTTCTGATCTGCAAGTTCTTGCGCACTTCTTCGTAAGGCGGTGCCCAACGTGTTCCCGACGCACTCAGCATCGCGTGAAGGGCGGCTGCACCTACATCAGCTGGACGTGCCGTGGCACGTAGGTCTGGTACGACATCACGTCCCGAAAGATCCCAGTGTTCTTGCATGGACGTAGGTTGCCATGCGGAGGATCTTCGCGTGGTGGGTTGCTGAGGACTGAAGCTGTCAGCTGGACACTGCGGCCACCCCTACCCAGGGGTCGGTGTTGGCGGCGAGGATCGCAGCTCGGCTGGTATCCGTCGACGCCATGGATATCAAGCTGGCACCCGCGTCTCACTTGGACCCCCACCTTGTCCTGCTCCCATCCCGTCCGCCGTCGACCCACACACCGTGGAGCGGGCGTGGTTCATGGCGTCCAGGTGGAGCGCGCCACTGTACGAACGACCTGGACGCCATGGGCCGCGTCTGCTCGGCTCTGCCTGGGGCGACGGTGGACGGGATGGGAGCCCACCACGCTCGCCACGATGTGCCCGCGGCCGGGAACGGCGCCCCCTCCCACCCGGTGCCGGCCGATCCCCCGCCGGAGGCATCGTCTGTGACCGTGAGCCGCGAACGTGTCGGGCGCTCGACTCATGACCTCCGGGCCTATCCACAGTGGGCGGGCGTCGGCGCAGCCGGGGCGGAGCGGGCCGAAGGCAGGAGCGGCGCCCCGAGCGGAGCCGGGAGCCCGCCCGGCGGAGCGGAGCGGAGCCGGGTGCTTGATGAGGTAGAGAAAGTTGTACCGCGCGAAAGCCCAACGGTTTTCAAGAGCGTCCCCTACCGCGGGAGGAACCGGCCTCTGACCAGCATCTTTGAGGTTCTTCAGGGCCCGACAGGCTGATTCCTGACCACAGGTTGGCCGCAGGGCCCCTCAGTCGCGTGCCGCCATAGTCGGAACAAGACGGCTCGTGAAGCCATCCGCGACAAGACGCCGATACGCCGCATCGACGTCCGCCGGGATCTCCAGACGAATCATGAACCCTTCATCCGGATAGATCATCAGCCGCTGCTGGGCTCCAACCAGCATGTCAATGACTAGGCGTTCGTCACCGATCGAAGCGATGTACTCCGCGAAGGTCATCGACGCTGAAGCGCAGATCCACTCCACATCGGGCCACAGCTTGCGCGCCGTCGCGTACGCGCGCCGTTCCTCGTAAGGCTTGCAGACAAGCAGGACCGACGACACGGCGACGTCCTGATCAGCAAGCAGCGCGCGTGAGAACCTGACGTTCTCTCCAGTGTTCCGGGCGTCTGGCTCCACGAGGATGGCGTCCGGCGGCACGCCGAGTTCGACGGCCCTCTCCCGGTAGTGCTCCGCCTCGCCGCGCGGCATCCGCTCACGGGTGGTCCGGCTGGTCGCTCCCGTGAAAACGATCAGTGGCACCATGCCGTCGTGGTACAGGGCCGCCGTAGTGTCAGCGACCCCGAGATCATGACTCCCTAGGCCGATGGCGACCGAACATGGGCGCACTTCGTGGCCCATCTGCTGGAAGTCCCAGAGTCGACGCGCGTCCTCCCATGACTGCTGCGAGATCACTTCTCCGCTCCACCTTCCGCCGCCGAGTCGGGCACCTCGAAGTCGTACGTCCATGAAAAGCGCGTAGCCGCGTGCACGCCAAGCGCGAACTCGACCACCGTGCCATCGGCCGTGAATGTCGTTCGATGCAGTTCTACGACCCATTCCCCAGGAGAGAGCTGCAAGAGCTGCACTTCGTCAGGGGTGGGCACCCGGGCGAACAGCGTCTCCCGCATGTGATCGATCTCGTATCCCGCGTCGTACAGCACGCGGAAGCCACCGCCCCTGCCGGCCGGACCCGGAGTCGGGTCGACAATGCGCGTTCCTTCAACGTGCTCCGGGCGGTAGTAGCTGGTCAGGGCGTGAGTGGGCTGCGTCCCTTCCTTGACCAACCGTGCACGGGCGTAGACGTCAGCCCCCTCGGGCAAGCCATGCGCGGCAGCCACTACTGGCGGCGCCGGAACCTTGCTGACCGTCTGAGTCTGCTCGTTACGCCGGTACGAGCGCCCGGACGCCACCCGGTCAGCGATGAAGGCGACTTCATCGCCGTCTCTCCACTTGGCTTTGTCATACCGCTCGATTCCGAGCCGTTTGAGCGGTGGCCGATCGCGGACGACCGTGCCGTGCCCACGGGAAGACGTCACCAGCCCTTCGGCCTCCAGCGCCTTGTAGGCCGCGTGAACAGTGGACTTGGAGCCTTCACCGGCCTCCACCAAGTCCCTGATCTGCGGCAACTGTTGATTGGGGGCGTATTCGCCAGACCGGATCTTCTCTGCAATCCGGTCTGCAAGTTCTCGCCACTTCGGCGCCATGCAGAACCTCCCGTCGACATCGACCAGTGAAGCACAGTCCCAGGACTGTTGACTGTCCTGGGACTGCGTGCCATTGTCTTCTCAAGCGAACCGCAGTCCCAGGACAGCGGCGAGTTAGTGGCCTTCTTTGGGCTGCGCTGATGCACAGGGCGGGGACGCTGCAATCCCGCTAAAGGCCAGGTGGAACAGGGTTTCGGCCCGTACTGGCGAGGTGGCCCGGTGACCGCGAGCAACGGCCGGAGAGTGGGGACGCGGTCCCCCTTGCAGTGATTCACCCTCGTTGACCTCGCCGGAAGGACATCCGATGCACCGACGAAGACCCTGAGCGCCGCCCGTTACGGACCGATCAGCGGCGCATGGACAGCAAGCACAGTCCACCACGGCTCGCAGCACGTCACGCTGCGGCCGGCTGCCTCTCCCGCCCGTCCGTTCCGCGCACTGCGTGGCGACGTACGGACGGGAGTGCGGGGAGGCGGAATCGACTCCAACGGCGCGAGCCCCCGGTGCGGGAACACCGGGGGCTCTGTTCGGGCCGTTCCTCGCTGGAAGGAACCACGACCCATGAACCACGTTGTCACACTTCAGGACGCCATCACGGCGTTCGCCGACTTCATCGAGCCGACCCCCGCTGAGCTGGACGCGATCGAGCAGGAGATGCCCGTCATCCTGGCGGACGTCGACCTCCTGGACGCACACATCACCACCCTGGACCGCACCCCGAGTGAGCTGGACGAGCGGCGTATCCGCCGGGCCCGACGCCGGGCGCTCGCCGCCCGGGCCGCGCTGGTCAACCGCACGGCCGGTACGAGCCTGCCCGGGGGTGCCGCGTGAGTACCGCGACGGAGAAGAACCTGACCGCCGCGCACGCGGAGGTGAAGGCGGAGATCGCGCGGACGGACGCGAAGACGGCGCTGCTGCTGGCGTTCGTCGGCGCCGTCCTCGCCGGATCGTGGACGGTCGCCCGCGACCTCCCCCTCAACGTCCCCGCCTGTATCGCCGGGGGCGCTGGTCTGGCGCTGCTGGTCGGCGCGGCCGGTCTGCTGCTGCGGTCGGTGCGGCCGAACCTGTCCGGCCGGCACGGCTTCCCGCTGTGGGCCACGCTCACGGCCGAGGAGATCACGGCGGCGGTCGACAGGGACATGGCCGCCGACATCGCCGGTCTGTCGCGGCTGGCGGTCGCCAAGTTCACCTGTCTGCGTCGCGCGGTCGACCTGACCGCCGCCGGCGGCGCCCTGCTCGTCCTCGCCGCGCTGATCACGGCAGGGGGTGCGGCATGACGCTGGACGACCGCACGGTCCCCCTGCGGGCGCTGCGGCTGCTGGCCGTGGACTTCGGTCACCTGCCCGCCCCCGACGTGGACGTGTCCCGCGTCTTCCCGAAGTGGCTGCGGCTGTCCTTCCACGGCACCTCGGGGGAGAGCCTGGCCGCGTTCGAGCAGTGGCGCACCGCCCTGGGGATCGCTCCGGACGCGGTCGGCTACGGCACGCAGAGCGACGGCCGCACCCGCGTGCTGAAGGCTGAAGGCGACTTCGCGGGGGCGGTCATCATGCTGACCGCCTTCGCGGACGTCCCCGTGAGCAACCCGGCCCCGGCGGGACAGGCGGGGGGCGTGCGGTGAAGGCGAAGACGGTACTTCCCGCGGTCGCGATGACGGCCGTGTCGATGGTGCTCACCCTCGCGGTGGTCATGATGTGGCTGGGGGCGGCGGTGCCGTGGCCGGTCGCCCTGGTCGTCGGTCTCGGCATCGACGGCGGATGGCTGGCCACCCTCGCCTACGAACGGCGCCTGGCCGCCCAAGGCGACCACAACCGCGCCGTCACCGCCGTCGGCTGGTCCTTCGGCGTCCTCGCTGCCGGCGTCCTCGTAGCGCACGCCCTGAGCGCCGACCACGCCGCCGGGGCGTGGCTCGCGGTGGCGTGGCTGCCGATCGCGGCCAAGGCGCTGTGGCTGGTGCACAGCCTGTGGGAGCGCACCGCGCTGACCCCGCTCGCCCTGGACGCCATCCGGGGAATCCAGCAGGAAGCGCGAGACGAAGCGGCCGTGGCGCGTGCCCGGCTGCGAGCGGAAGCGGCCACCGAGGAAACCCGGCTTGCGGCTGTGACGGAAGCCGGGGCGCGCGTCGCACGCGTCCAGGCCGCCACCGCGCAGAGGCTCGCGGGGGCGTGGTCGACGCTAGAGACGGCCCGTAAGGGCGAGGAGACCGGACGGGCGCTGACCAGCGTGACGGCCCCCGTCACACCCGGCGTCACACCCCGCTGGGAACTGCCCGTATGGGGCCCCACCGAACCAGTGCCCGCGCTGGAACCGGGAGCTCCCGCGCTGTCGGATGACGCGCTGGACACGCTCGTGCACGAGATCCGGCACAGCCAGACCCCGCCCCTCTCGTACCGGGACATGGCTGCCCGTTTCCGGGCCGCCGGCCACTCCGCCAGTGAGGTCCGGTTGCGGGCCGCGTGGAAGCGGGTGGCCGCGTGAACACCCTCGCCGCGCTCTTACCGGCCGTGCCGCCCGCCCTCGGGTGGGCGGTCCACGCCCGATGGCTGCACACACGGCTGACCACCGCCCGCCGCGACCCGCTCACCGGGTTGTGGACGCGGGACGCCTTCACCCGCCGGGCCCGCCGCCTGCTGCGCGACCAGCGCGCCGTGGTCGTGCTGGCGGACGTCGACCACTTCAAGCAGATCAACGACACCCACGGCCACGCCGCCGGCGACGCGCTGCTGAAGGCGGTCGCCGCCCGCCTCGCCCACGGCACCACGCCCGGCGGGGTGGCGGGGCGGCTCGGCGGGGACGAGTTCGCCGCCGTCGTCGTCGACCGCGACGGCACGATGGCCGACCGGCTACACACCCTCGCCCGCGTCCTCGCCCGGCCCGTCGACACCGCGCCCCAGGTGCACACCACGGTGTCCCTGGGTTGGGTGCGGGCCGCCGACCACCCCGGCGAGGACCTGTCCGCGCTGCTGCGCCGCGCCGATGAAGCCATGTACGCGGCCAAGCGGTCCGGTCGGCCTGGTCCGCGCCGGGCCCGTCTGGGGCGGCTGCTCGGATCGGTCGCCGGTCGCCGCCCCGGACGGCGCGGCGCGGCGTGAGCACGCTGCCCGTCTACCGGTGGCACCTCGCCCCGGACGGCTACGCCACCCGCCGCCAGCTCAGGGCGCGCGGGCTGCGGCCCGGTGGTCAGGACGTGGCCGCTCAGCTCGAACGGCCCCGGCGGCGGGGCCGCCCGCCCCTGGTCGCCTACCTCTACCGCGTCGACCTCGCCAAACCGGTCCGGCCGATGACTCCGGGCCGGTGGGCGGCGCTCGCCAAGGCCAACGCCGCCCGCCGCATCTGCCCGCAGTGCCGCACGGATGCCGGTTACGTCATCCCGACCTCACTCGGCACGTGCGTGCCCTGCGCCTGCCCCGAGCAGAACGCCGCCTGACATCCGGCGGGGCCCGTCCGCCCACCTCCTACAGCGACGGACCGGGCCCCGCCTTCCTCCTGCGAGAGAAGGAAGTCTCATAGTGAAGCACCCCGACGACGACAATGAACTGTTCAACCGCCTGGAAGCCGAAATGGCCACCGACGCCGGCGCGGATGTGGTCGACCTGGACAAGGCCCGCGCCGCCCGCGAACCGGCCCCCGTCACCGTCCCGGAGCCTGTACCGGCCGACCCGGACACCCCGGTCATGGTCGACCAGCCCGCCCCCGCGGCTACCAGTCCCGGCTATCTCGGACGGCTCGCCGGCGCCCGCCGCCGCGCGGTCGTCCCCCTCTGGCTGAAGTCCGTGGCCGAACTGCGCACCGCGTCGGTGTGGGTGGCCCGCCACTACACCCACGCCGCCGGCTACCACGCGCTCCGTGCCCCGGTCTACGCCGCCCGCCTCGCCTTCCAGGCCCCGGCCGGTGCCGCCCGGTTCGTCGGAGGCACGATGCGGTGGGTGGCCGACCGCGAGGGCGAACCGGTTCGCCTGGCCGCCGTGCGCCGCGAGGACGCCGCCGAGTACCTCAAGCTGTCGCGGCAGCGGGACGGACGGGTCCGGCTGCGGACCCTGGTCGCCGCCCTGGCGACGTTCATCGGTCTCGGGGCCGCCCTCGCCATCTACGTGCTGGCCCCCGACTGGCTGCAAGCCGTCTCCGTGAGCGCGGTCGTTCTCGCCCTGGGGACGGCCGGCCGCAAGGCGGACGCCCCGGTCGTGCACCGGGCCGTGGAACTGCCCAAGGCAACCAAGCTCACCAGTGACATCGTCCTTCGGGCCCTCGGGGCACTCGGCATTCCCGCGATCAATCAGGCGCAGGGCAAGGGCCGGGACGGGTTCGAGTTCACCGCCCCCA
Source organism: Streptomyces sp. NPDC005899 (assembly GCF_040629645.1). Classification (NCBI taxonomy): domain Bacteria; kingdom Bacillati; phylum Actinomycetota; class Actinomycetes; order Kitasatosporales; family Streptomycetaceae; genus Streptomyces; species Streptomyces sp. NPDC005899. The sequence continues at coordinate 37,070 of NZ_JBEXWB010000005.1, forward strand.
TCACCCGCGACGGCCCCGGCTGGCGCGCGGAAGGCAACCTCCCCTACGGCGTCACGGTCACGGACATCATCGAGCGGCGCGAGCGGCTCGCGTCCGGTCTGCGCCGCCCGCTGGGCTGCGTGTGGCCCGAAGCGGTACCGGATGAACACACCGGGCACCTGGTGCTGTGGGTCGGGGACCAGGACATGTCCCGCGCCGCTCAGCCGGCGTGGCCGCTGCTGAAGTCCGGGCAGGTGGACCTGTTCAAGCCGGTGGCCTACGGCACCGACCAGCGTGGCCGGTGGACCGAGGTGACGCTCATGTACATCGCGGGCGTCATCGGCGCCATCCCCCGCATGGGAAAGACGTTCCTTCTGCGGTTGCTGTTGCTGATCGCGGCCCTCGATCCGCGCGCTGAGCTGCACACCTACGACATGAAGGGCACCGGCGACCTGGACCCGGTGGGCAACGCGGTCGGCTACCGGCACGCCGCCGGCGACGACGACGAATCCGTCCAGTACGCCCTGGACGACTTCCGGGCCCTGCGCGAGGAACTGCGCCGCCGCACCAAGGTCATCCGGTTCCTGCCCCGGGACATCTGCCCCGAGTCCAAGGTCACGTCCGCGCTCGCGGACAAACGGTCGCTCGGGCTGCACCCCATCGTGGTCGGGGTGGACGAGTGCCAGGTCCTGTTCGAGCACGCCGAACACGGCAAGGAATTCGAGGAGATCATCACCGACCTGGTCAAGCGCGGCCCCGCCACCGGCATCGTCGTCCTGCTGGCCACGCAGCGCCCCGACGCCAAGTCGCTGCCCACCGGCATCAGCGCGAACGCGTCCGCCCGGTGGTGCCTGAAGGTCATGGGCCAGCTGGAGAACGACATGGTCCTGGGCACCTCCGCCTACAAGCGCGGCGTGCGGGCGACCATGTTCGCCTGGGGAGACAAGGGCATCCACTACTTCGTGGGCGAGGGCTCCGACGCCCGGATCGTCCGCTCCGTCTACGTGGACGCTGGCGGCGCCGAAGCCATCGCCGGCCGCGCCCGCCGGGTCCGGGAGAAGGCCGGACTGCTCGCCGGTCACGCCCTCGGGGAGGCGCCGGAGCCGACCACGGCGGCCTATGACCTGCTGGCGGACATCCTCGCCGTGGTCCCCGCGAAGGAGGCCAAGGCGTGGTCGGAGACCATCACGGCCCGGCTCGCGGACCTGCGCCCCGAGGTCTACGACGGATGGGACCCCGACGCGCTGGCCGCCGCGCTCAAGCCGCACGGCATCGCCACGATCCAGGTCGGGCGCCGGGTGAACGGCAAGGTCGTCAACCGGCGTGGCGTCGACCGCTCTCACATCACCACCGCGATTGCGGAGCGTGACGGAAAGCGGGACGCGGGCTGAGCCTGCGGGGCCGCTAACGATAGCGGCAGCCCCCGCTAACGTTAGCGGCCCCGCTAGCGCCCCAAACCGCCTTTGATCAGGCCGCTAGCGGATAGCGGCCCACCTGCGCAAACCCCTGAAACCTGCCTGGGAGGGCCCTTCATGACCTCCGCCCTGCTCGCCATCACTCTCATACTCGGCATCACGCTCTGTTACGTCGGGGTGTGTGCGGTGTCGCCGTTCGGTGACTGCCGCCGCTGCCGTGGCATGGGCCACGCCATCACCACGGACCGCAAGGGCCGCATGAAGCGCGGCAAGGACTGCCGCCGCTGCCACGCCACCGGCAAGCGCATCCGCACCGGCCGCTGGCTCTACAACCGGTGGGCCCGCGTCCACCGCGCCGGCACCCACACCCCGGGAGGCTCCCGATGATTCTCGACATCTCCGCCGTGCTGCTGTTCGGCGCCGCCTCCGTCTTCGCGGTCAAGACCCGCTCCGCCGGCGGCGGCGCCGCCCTCGTCCTGTTCCTGTTCGGGTTCTTCACCGCCGGAACCGGCGCGTACGGCCCCATCCACGACGTGATGAGCGCGTGCGCCGCCGCCCTTTCCGACCTCGGCTGACCGGAGGCCACCCGTGAACGAACCCACCATCCACCGGCCGACCCCCATCACCCCCGCCGCCGTCCACCCGGCAACCGTCGTCCCCGTCCAGCCGCACACGACGCCAGCGGTGGCGAGCATCGTCCTGCCGGACGGCCGGGTCGTCACCGGCTACGCCGTGGCCCCGGCTCAGCCCGAACCGGTCACCGCCAAGCCGGCCATCTCCCGCGCGGCGGTGAACGTCGCCCTCGGGGGCGTCGGCTTCCTCGCGGTCTGCGGCGGGCTGCTGCTGCTCACCTCGTTCATCGCCGCCCTCACCGCGTTCGTCACGCAGCTCGTCATCCTCGCCGCCGTCGTCTTCGGCGGATGGATCGCCGTCCAGGTCCTCGGGACCAGTAGCCACCGCGGCGGCACGACCGTGAACATCCGCCGGGCCGTCTTCAAGCGCAACCACTTCCACGGCTGAGACCCAGGTGTCCGTGGGCTGGGCCGGCTAGGACTCCGGTCGATGGAGACACCAGTGCCTACCGAGCCAGGTGCGGTGTTCTCTTTGCAGGGGGACTGCCACCGGTTTTCCCTGCAAGCTCGCATACAGCGGATACGCGAGCATCTCCGCGGAGATGTCGAGCGTGCCTGTCGTGGGATTCACCGCAATCTCGCCCAAGTCGAAGAGACGGTGGATATCGCGGCGCAGGAGCAGCCCGCCGTGCTCGTGGTGCTCGCCGCTCTGGGCATAGCTGTAAAGGTGGGCAGCTTCCAGGGCTGTGGCGGGCGCAGGGCCTGTGAAAGCACACAGCTCGCCTTGGTCGGCCAGCAGCCGCTTACGGAAGGCGCCTTGCCCTATACGAACCCGTACGACCGACTCCCGGTGTCCTCCGGGAATGGCCAAGCGCGTCTCTTCCAGCACGTCGAGTTCAACGACATCGCCCGTGACAGCGGCCAGGGCGTTGCGTAGCTTCTCCCACCGCGCGGGTCGCATGCTGTGCTGCGATCGCGGCGAGTCACACAGGGCCCGTAGTTCCGCCCCGGATAGCAGCCCTCGCGCCTCCATCCATGCCTTGCCATGGCGTGACTGGTAAGTCGTTACCTGCTTGGTTGTGCGACCGGGGACGTCGAACGACGCTCCGCAGTCGTAACACCGGTACTGGGGCGCCTTCTGCTGTCTCCGTTTGATCGCTGCCTTGTCGCAATGCGGGCAGAAATACAGCGGTTTCTCGCGAGTGTCCGTCTCGATGGCCTCGATGACCGAGACGCCGATCAGTTCCTTCCTGTCCCAGAGGGCGATCACGTCTCCCTCTGCCAGGCGCGCGTGATTGGGAACCGTGCTGTCCCAGCTGTAGTGCTCCGCCGGGTTGTCGTCGTACCCGTCGTTCCCGGCGTGCTCTCGTCTGTCCCCCAGAGCCAGCACCAGCCACGCAGTCGTCATTTCACCCCCAAGTTGTCATGACTCGGGGCGGTCGCCTCTCGCCAAAGACCGCGACCGCCCCGTCAACCAGCACCCAACAAGAGAACTGGAGACACCCCAGCATGACCCAACCCACCGACATTCGGCGAGCACCTGACTCGCCGCACATCCTGTCGCTGTGCGCCGGCTACGGCGGCTTAGAGGCCGCGATCCGGGCCCGCATCGGCGGCCAGGTCGCCGCCTTCGCCGAGAACGACCCGCACGCCGCCACCGTGTTCACCCACCGGCACCCCGCTGTGCCCAACCTCGGGGACATCCGCCACGTCGACTGGGAGCGCGTCCGGGACGTGTTCCGGCCGGATGTGATCGGCGCCGGTTTCCCCTGCCGCAACACCTCCAACGCTGGACGAAGGGACGGGATCAATGGGCAGTGGTCGCGAGTCTGGAAAAACGTCGCTGAGGCTGTGGGCCACCTTCGACCGCGCCTCGTCTTCCTGGAAAACGTGGCGGCGCTCCGCTCGCGGGGGCTGGACGTCGTCGCCGCGGACCTGGCCGCGCTCGGGTATGACGTCCGGTGGACATGTGTACGCGCTGGTGACCCCGAAACCGGCGCCCCGCACGAGCGCGACCGCTGGTTCGCAGTTGCCCATCCCGCTGATGCCGACCCCCACCAGCTCGGACGGCACTGGCGGCCCCGGCACCTCGCCGAAGCGCAAGGGCGGGATGAACCTGCGCACCGCGGTGACGAAGCTCCCGCCGCCCCGGGAGTCGTGAGTCTGCTGCCCACACCGGCGGCACGCGACTGGAAGTCCGGTGCGTCGAACCTGCTGGAACGCAACGCCCGGCCGCTGAACGAGGTGGCCGTGAACCTGCTCGCCGGCGTCGACACCACGCCGTCCGGGCCGGTCCCACTGGACGAGCGGTGGGTGGCCGCCGACGGCACCGACTACGGTCCCGCCATCCGCCGCTGGGAGCACATCACCGGACGGACGGCGCCCTGCCCGACCGAACCGGGCACACGCGGCAACCGGCGCCTGTCACCGCTGTTCACCGAATGGATGATGGGCCTGCCCGAAGGATGGGTCACCGCCGTGCCCGGCATCCCCCGCAAGGAACAACTGAAGATCCTCGGCAACGGCGTCGTACCCCGTCAGGCGCACCACGCCTACGGCCTGCTGCTCGGCACCGCCACGGCCAGGCCCGCATGGGGGGTGGCGGCATGAGCGAGACGCTGCACCCCCAGCGCACCGCGGTGAGCCTCGCCGCGTCCGGCGTGCCCGTGCTGCCCCTGCGCCGGGGCAAGGTGCCGTTCGGCAACTGCACGGCGTGCGCGGACAACGCGTGCGGCGGCCGGCCGAACATGAAGACCCCGGGCCCGTGCCGGTGCCCCGGCGTCTGCCACGCCTGGGCCGCCGCCACCACCGACCCGGCCGTCATCGTCTCGCCCTCGTGGGCGGCGGCGTGGCGGCGGGCGGTGTGCGTCGGCTACCACCCCGGCGACGCCGGGCTGACCGTGGTCGACCTGGACGACGCGGACGCCATCGCCTGGGCCCGTACCGCCCTGCCCGCCACGCGGGCCGTGCCGACGACGCGCGGTGAGCACTGGATCTACCGGGGCGCCATGCGCTCCGTGAACGCGGTCCGCCCCGGCGTGGACATCAAGTCGTCCATGTCCTACGCCCGCTACCTCGGCCCCGGCACCGGCGTGATGGCCGACCTGCCGGACGCCGTGCGCGCCTTGGTGGTGAAGGAGCCCTCCCAGGCTCGGCCGGCGCCGCATGCGGTCACCGTGCCCACAGGTGCCGGGAACGAGGAGTGCCCGCACCGCACGCCCGCCTATCTGGAGCGGGGCATCGCCATGGCAGAGCAGCGCATCACCGAGGCCCGCAGTGGGATCCACGCGACCGTGTACCGCACGTTCCTGGCCGTGCTGTCCACGCACGGCCGGTGCGGCTGCCTCACCGACACCCACATCACGCGACTGTTTAGCGCCGCGCAGACCAAGGGCGAGACCCTGCGGCACTGCACGGACGCGTGGACCAACGCCCGCACCACGCTGGGACTGTGACCCATGTCCGACGACAACAAGACCCCCGCCCGCGACGTCATCGCGGACTACGCACAGACGCACTTCCGCTACTTCCGCACCGCTGACGGAACCGTGTACGCGCAGAAGAACGGCCACCCCGTGGCTCGCCCGATCCGCTCACAAGGGACGTCGGGCAGTCACCGGCAGGAACTCATGGTCGGACTTTTCCACGACGGGCACGGCGTGTTCAACGGCACCGCCTTGAAGGAGGCACTCGACTTGATCGAAGCGTTGGCGCTGAGCCAGGACGTCCAGCCCGTACACATCCGCGTCGCCCCCGGATTCGACGGGGCCACTTGGCTGGACCTCGGGCGCGACGACGGACAGTCGGTCCGCATCCACCCCACCGGATGGGACATCCGTACCCCCGACCCGCAAGAGGTCTGCTGGCGCCGCACCCAGCTCACCGGCGAGCTGCCCATGCCGGCCAAGGACACCAACGGCAAGGGCATCGATCTGCTGCTCAGGCTGTGCAACTTCGCCAACGCCGAGACCGAGTGCCTCGCCATCGCGTGGCTGATCGGCTGCCTCGGCCCGTCCGTGCCCGTCCCCGCCCCGTTCCTCACCGGCCCCCAGGGCGCGGGGAAGTCGACCGGCGGGCGGATGCTCGTACGGATCATCGAGGGCATGAGCGGGGACCTGCGCCGCGCCCCCAAGGATGAGGAAAACCTGATCGCGGCCGTGGCCGCCGGATGGGTCACCGCCCTGGACAACCTCTCCCACCTCGCCCCGGACCTGTCCGACGCGATGTGCTGCATCGTCACCGGCGCCGAGACCGTCAAACGCGCCCTGTACACCGATGGCGACGTGGTCCGCGCCCGCTACCGGCGCCCCCTGCTGCTGACGGGTATCGACGTCGGCGTGATCCGGCCCGACCTCGCCGAACGGCTGCTGCCGCTGCGGCTGGAACGCCCCAAGGTCCGGCGGACGGAAGCGGAGCTGTGGGCGGAGTACGCACAGGCCCTGCCGGTCATCCTCGGGTCGCTGCTCGACCTCACGGTGAAGGTGCGTGCGGCTGAGGCGGACATTCCCACCGACCTGCGGATGGCGGACTTCGCGCACCTGTGCGCGCAGCTCGACGCGGCGACCGGGTTCGGGTCGCTCGCCGCCTACCGGGCGAGTCTGGACGACCTGAACGACGACGTCATCGAAGGCGACTTGCTGGCGCAGACGGTGCTGAAGTACGCCGCCGGCCTCGCCCCGGGAGGAGAGGAGCGGATGACCTCTTCCGAGTGGCTGCACGCCCTCACGGGCCTCTACGCGGGCGAGGACTGCCGCCCCCTTCCCAAGGGCTGGCCGACCACCGGCAAGGTGCTCTCAGACCGCCTCAAGCGCCTTCAGCCCACCCTCGCGGCGCGGGGCGTCCTCGTGGACTGGGGGCGCACCAAGGCGGCCCGGTACATCGAAATGGCCCGGCCCCCGGCGGCGCCGCCTGGACACGAGCAGGAACCGGCGTTCTGACCGCCGGCCGCCCTGCCGGTCGATACAAGCAAGAGGAGCACCCGGCGGCGCGTGCTCCTCTTGCTGGTCGGCGGCGGCGCCGCCCTGCGATGGTCGCGCCGCGAAGCGGCTCCTTCTTCACGCCCTGAGCCGCGCATCACAACAGACACCACCCCCTCCTTTGTCCGAAGGAAAGAGACGCTGCGTCACCCGTGTCACCCACGGGCGGCAAACGGCCCGTGGCCTGCCAAGACAGCGGTGACGCAGACGGGCGGCGGGTGCGTCACCCCACGTCACCAGCGTCACCCGATGACGAGAGCCTCCGTCACCAATGACACACCCCGCAACCCCCTGTGTCACTCAAACCAGCAGGTCAAAGCCGCGAGTGACGCGAATGACGCGGTGACGCAGAAATCCGCACCTCGGACAGACGCGGGTCCCCTCCCCCTCCGAATCCTGAGAAGGAGTCTTCGCCTTGGCTGCCCCCAAGATGCTCAAGCTCCCGGAAGTCCTCGAAGAGATCGAGATGAGCCGCACCGCCTTCTACCGCATGCGCGCCCGCGGCAAGGCCCCGAAGCTCATCAAGCTCCCCAACGGACAGCTTCGCTGCCGCCGCAGCGACCTCGACGCCTGGTGGGCGTCGATGGAAGACGCCGCCTGATCGACCCCCACCCGCACACACGAGACACGAGGGGCCCGGTTCCGCCGGGCCCCTCTGGAGTTTGCATGTCACTCACGTACGACGTCCGCCTCTACTCCATCGAAATCCGCAAGGACCGACCGAAGCCGTACCGCCTCCGTTGGCTGGTCGGGGAGCGCAAGCACTCCAAGAGCTACGCGCTCAAGGTGCAGGCAGAGGGGCGCCGCTCGGAACTCATGTCCGCCGTGCGACGCGGTGACCAGTTCGACGAGGAAACGGGCCTCCCCGTCTCCGAGCTGCGCGCCAAACAGGGCTCGGTCACCTGGTACGAGCACAGTCGCGCTTACGTCGACCGTAAATGGGCGCAAGCCCCAGCGAAGTCACGGCGGAACTACGCCGACGCGCTGGCCACCATCACTCCCGCGCTCGTGAAGACAAGGGCCGGCATGCCGGATGCCGCGCTCATGCGGCGAGCGCTCTACGGGTGGGCGTACAACCGGAACCGCTGGAACGAGACCCCGCCGGACGACGTTGCCCGCGCCCTTGCTTGGGTCGCCAAGAACTCTGTGCCGGTGTCCGCGCTGGAGGATTCCGCAACCGTACGTCTGGCCCTGGACGCCCTCTCCCTGCGGCTGGATGGGAAGACAGCGTCGCCGCGCACCGCGAAGAGGAAGCGCGCGTGCCTGAGTGACGTTCTGGGGCTCGCCGTGGAGGAGAAGTACTTCACCATCCCGGTCAACCCGCTCGCGGCCGTGAAGTGGACCGCGCCGAAGTCGGTGGAGGCGGTGGACCCCGAGAGCGTCGCCAATCCGCGGCAGGTGCGCGCCCTCCTGGCGGGAGTCCGCGGGCAGGGGCCCCGCGGGCGGCATCTGGAGGCATTCTTCGGCTGCCTGTACTACGCGGCCATGCGGCCGGCCGAAGCCGCCGGACTGCGCGCGGATCAGTGCCACCTCCCGGAAACGGGATGGGGCATGCTCACTCTGCGGCAGGGCATCGTCCGTGCCGGACGGAGCTGGACGAACGACGGGACGGCTCACGAGATGCGCCACCTCAAGGCCCGTGCCGAAAAGGATTCCCGACCGGTGCCCATCCCTCCGCACTTCGTCCGCATGCTGCGGCAGCACATCGCAGAGCAGGGCACGGCACCTGACGGCCGACTCTTTCAGACGAATCGCAACGGTCTGCTACAAGAGACCGGCTATGGGAAGGTATGGGCGAAGGCCCGCCGGGAGGCGCTGAGTGAGGCAGAGACAGCCTCACTGCTGGCCCGTCGCCCCTACGACCTTCGGCACGCTGGAGTGTCGTTCTGGCTCAGTTCCGGCGTGGACGCGATGGAGTGCGCCCGCCGCGCCGGCCACAGCATCGCAGTGCTGCACAAGGTGTACGCCAAGGTGCTTGACCAGACACGCGAGCGTGCCAACAGCCAGATCGATGCGGCACTCCGGGAGTGGAACGAGCCGGAGTGATCCTGCTCTCCCCCGGGGGGACACCTGGGGGACGCGCACTGATCGACATTGGAATACACGCGGTACGAGGTGAGACACGTCCGCGTCCCGTCCGCGACGAATCGAACGGGGATCAGCAACGAAAAACCCCCTCCGACCTGCCGTGATGGCTGGTCGGAGGGGGTCTTACCCGTTGTGGCGGCGCCAGGATTCGAACCTGGGAAGGCTGAGCCGGCAGATTTACAGTCTGCTCCCTTTGGCCACTCGGGCACACCGCCTCGAACGACGCGTGGAAGCTCCGTTACGGGGCTTCTCGGCGACGACGTAAACGATACCCGATGCTCAGGGGTGCTCCGCCACCTGATTGATCAGTGCTCGGGACCGGCGGGGGTGGCTAGGCTTTGTGCCGTACCCAACGCATACGACACAAGGAGCCACACGTCATGGCCGACTCCAGTTTCGACATCGTCTCGAAGGTCGAGCGGCAGGAGGTCGACAACGCCCTCAACCAGGCCGCCAAGGAGATCTCCCAGCGCTACGACTTCAAGGGCACGGGGGCCTCGATCTCGTGGTCCGGCGAGAAGATCCTCATGGAGGCGAACGGCGAGGAGCGGGTCAAGGCGATCCTCGACATCTTCCAGTCCAAGCTGATCAAGCGCGGGATCTCCCTGAAGTCGCTGGACGCGGGCGAGCCCCAGCTGTCCGGCAAGGAGTACAAGATCTTCGCCACGATCGAGGAGGGCATCTCCCAGGAGAACGCCAAGAAGGTGGCGAAGATCATCCGCGACGAGGGCCCGAAGGGCGTCAAGGCGCAGGTCCAGGGCGAGGAGCTGCGGGTCAGCTCGAAGAGCCGGGACGACCTGCAGGCGGTGCAGGCGCTGATCAAGGGCAAGGACCTCGACTTCGCCGTGCAGTTCGCCAACTACCGGTAGGTGGGTCGCTGCCGTGTGCAGCGGGGTCGTGAGCGGGGCGGAGCACGTCGACGGTGTGGTCCGCCCTGTGTCCGCGTGGTGGGACCGGTCGTGTTCGTGGGGTGGTGGTCCGTCCTCGTCCGTGCTGCGGTCCGGCCCATGGCTGTCGGCGACCGCCGGCGGCCGCGTGCGCGATGTCCGAATACCGCCGGTCGTGCCGCTTCCCAGGTCGCAGACTCGGACGTACGGAATGGTGGGCGGACCGGTGCCGTGGTCCACGGGCAGGGAAGAAGCGTGAGGCGTGGTGACGACGACCGTGAAGACGACGACGGTGTACGCGAGGGTCGACAGCCCGCTGGGTGAGCTGCTCCTGGCCGGCGAGGAGCGGGCGGATGCCGTGGGCGGCGTGGCGCTGGTCTCCTTGTCCTTGCCGGAGCAGAAGGGTGCCGCCGTCGTGCGGGAGGACTGGCGTCATGCCCCGCAAGCGTTCGACGGGATCGTCCGGCAGCTGGCGGACTACTTCGAGGGGCGGCTGACACGCTTCGACATCACCTACGCGGACGGCGTGCGCACCGCGTTCCAGCAGCGTGTCTGGGAGGCCCTGGACGCCGTTCCGTACGGGGAGACGGTGTCGTACGGGCAGATCGCCGCGCGGGTGGGCTCCTCGGGGGCCGGGGTGCGAGCCGTCGGGACGGCGATCGGGCGCAATCCGCTGCTGGTCGTCCGGCCGTGTCACCGGGTCATCGGTGCGGACGGGACGCTGCGCGGTTACGCCGCCGGGGTGGGGCGCAAGGAGCGGTTGCTGAGCCTGGAGGGCGCTCTGCCGGCCTTCTGACGGGACCGTGAGGGTGTGCCGGGTCCTCCCTGGCGAGGGCTAAGGACTTCGTGTCCGGCGGCCTCGCCGTGGCGCGGACCGCCTCCTCGTGGCGCAGGCCGCTCCCTCGTGGTCGGCCGCCTCCTCGTGGCGCAGGCCGCTCCCTCGTGGCGTAGGTCGGCCTCGGGGCGGGTGTCGCGCTGTGGGTCCTGGCGGTCCGGCTGGACGGCCCCGGAGGTCGAGGTCAGCGGCGGTCTCGGGAGTTGCCGAAGAGCAGCCGGTAGGCGATCAGCAGGACGAGGGATCCGGCGATCGCCGCGACCCACGTGGCCGTGTCGTAGAAGTCGGTCGACACGGGGCGGTCGAGGAAGCGCGACGAGAGCCAGCCGCCGAGGAACGCGCCCACGATGCCGATGAGCGTGGTGCCCACGATGCCTCCCGGGTCGCGGCCCGGGAGGAGGAGCTTGGCTATGGCGCCGGCCAGGAGACCGAGGATGATCCAGCTGATGATGCTCATGATCATGAACCTACCCGTCGCTTGATCCTGTAGGTCAAGACGCGGGCCGCTCGGCCGTGGTTGCCGTCCGCTCGTCCCGGCTACCCGGGCCACCGGGCCACCGGGCCACCGGGCCACCGGGCTACCGGGCTACCGGGCTACCGGGCTACCGGGCTATCGGGTGGCGAACGGCTGGTCGCTGCGGACGATCTCCTTGCCGAAGGGCATCAGGGAGACCGGGATCAGCTTGAAGTTGGCTATGCCCAGCGGGATCCCGATGATCGTGACGCACAGGGCGATGCCGGTGAAGATGTGGCCGAGGGCGAGCCACCATCCGGCGAGGATCACCCACAGGACGTTCCCGACGAGGGACGGGCTCCCGGAATCGTGGCGGTCGACCACCGTGTAGCCGAAGGGCCAGAGGGCGTAGACACCGATGCGGAACGCCGCCACCCCGAAGGGGATGCCGATGATCGTGATGCACAGCAGGAGGCCCGCGGCGACGTAGCCGAGGAACATCCAGAAGCCGCACAGGATCAGCCAAATGACGTTCAGGATTGTCTTCACGGTCGATACCCTGCCATCTGCTCGAGTCGGGCGATGCGTTCCGCCATGGGCGGGTGGGTGGAGAACATCTTGGACATGCCCTGGCCGGGGCGGAACGGGTTCGCGATCATCATGTGGCTCGCGGTCTCGATCCTCGGTTCGGGCGGCAGCGGGAGTTGTCTGGTGCCGGCCTCCAGCTTGCGGAGGGCGCCGGCGAGGGCGAGCGGGTCGCCGGTGAGCTGCGCACCGGAGGCGTCGGCCTCGAACTCCCGGGAGCGGCTCACGGCGAGCTGGATGACGGAGGCGGCGAGCGGCCCGAGGATCATCACCAGCAGCATCCCGATGATGCCGGGGCCCTCCTCGTCGTCCGACCGGCCGACCGGGATGAGCCAGGCGAAGTTGACCAGGAACATGACCACGGAGGCCAGTGCTCCCGCGACGGACGAGATGAGGATGTCCCGGTTGTAGACGTGGCTGAGCTCGTGGCCGAGGACGCCGCGCAGCTCACGCTCGTCGAGGATCTGGAGGATGCCCTCGGTGCAGCAGACGGCGGCGTTGCGCGGGTTGCGTCCGGTGGCGAAGGCGTTGGGCGCCTGCGTCGGGGAGATGTAGAGCCGGGGCATGGGCTGACGGGCGGCCGTCGACAGCTCCCTGACGATGCGGAAGAGCTGCGGCGCCTCGAATTCGCTGACCGGCCGGGCCCGCATGGCCCGCAGGGCCAGCTTGTCGCTGTTCCAGTACGCGTAGGCGTTGGTGGCGAGTGCGACGAGCAGGGCGACGATCAGACCGGTGCGTCCGAAGATGCTGCCGATGACGATGATGAGCGCGGACAGTCCCCCGAGGAGAACTGCGGTCTTCAGCCCGTTGTGCCGGCGGTGCACGGACGCCCTCCAAGTGGTGCAGCAGGGGAACCCTTGCTCGGTGGTGCTCCACTCCCCAGTGGAGCCTCCCGTACAGGTCAACGCGAGGCGGCGGGCGCTAGTTCCCTTGTGCGAGGCCGCCCGGGCGGCGGCCGAAGGGGCGGACCCGGAAGGCTTCCCGGGTGGCTCCCCCGGCGGTGCCGGCTCGACGCGCCCTTGGGCCGTGCGGGTCGTCCAGCGCGTGCCGGGCGGGCGCGTGTGGCTGCCCGGTCCGCTCCTGGCGGTCCGCCCCGTCCGCCCGCTCCCGTCCCTCCGCGCCGGTGCGCGACCTGTCGCCGCGTGCGCGTCAGCGCTGGGTGGGGAGGTTCGCGAGCGCCCGGGCCTCCGGGTCCGGCTCGACGTCGCTGGTGCAGTGGCCGCAGCGGGTGGCGATGGCCGGGATCTCGGTGAAGCAGCGGGGGCAGTCGCGGAGCGCGGCCTTGATGTCGGCCTTCTTCTCGTCCTCCTTGGTCGTGAAGCGGTTGTGCACCTGGGCCATGGGGACGACGACCAGGAAGTACAGCACCGCGGCGGTGATGACGAAGGCGATGGCGGCGCTGACGAAGAGGCCGTAGGGGAACTTCACGCCGTCGACCGTGAAGACGGCCTTGCTGAAGTCACCGGTCCCACGGGTGAAGAGGCCGATCAGGGGGACGATGAAGGCGTTGCTGAAACCGGTGACGACTGCGGTGAACGCGGCTCCGACGGCGAGGCCGATGGCCATCGAGATGACGTTTCCGCGCAGTATGAAGTCTTTGAACCCGTTCAGCACCGCTTTGCTCCTCATTGCTCTGTTCAGATGACACGTGCACGCAAGACCTTGCCCTGCGCGCGCGGGCGCGGGCAAACCGATCTTCCGGCGGCCCAGGAGCCTTGGTGCGCCGGAATCCGGCCCGCGGACGCCGGATCAGAAGAGGCTGACAGCGGCGAAGCGCAGGATCAGCTGCGGCGCCCCCGAGAGGGCGACGGCGGCGAGCCCGGTGAGCACGATCGCGGTGGTCAGGGGGGCGGGGACGCGGTGCTTGCGCGGAGCGGCGGTGGGGCCGGGGGCGGGGCCGCCGCCGGGCACGTCCTCCGGGGCGCGGAAGAGTGCCGCGGTCCACCGGAGGTAGTAGTACAGCGCGATCACCACGTTGACGGCCATGACCACGGCCAGCCAGCCGAGCCCGGCGTCGACGGCCGCGGAGAAGACCGTGACCTTGGCGAAGAGGCCGATGACGCCCGGCGGCAGGCCGGCCAGGCAGAGCAGGAAGAAGCCCAGGGCGAGTGCGGCCGCCGGGCGGGTGGCGTACAGGCCGCGGTAGTCGGCGAGGCGGTTGCCCGGGCGGGTGCGGGCGACGAGGGCCGCGACGGCGAAGGCCCCCAGGTTCACGACGGCGTACATCAGGGCGTAGGCGACCGTCGAACCGATCTGCTCGTCACTGGAGTACGCCGCGGCGGCGATCGGGACGAGCAGGTAGCCCGCCTGGCCCACGGACGACCAGGCCAGGAGGCGTACGGCGCTGCGGGCGCGGGTGGCGCTCTGCCGGAGTGCCGCCACGTTCCCGACGGTCATGGTGAGGGCGGCGAGCACGGCGAGGGCGGGCCCCCAGACGTCGGCGTAGGACGGGAAGCCGATCACGGTGACGAGGATCAGCCCGGAGAATCCGACGGCCTTGCCGACGACCGAGAGGTAGGCGGCGATGGGGAGCGGTGCTCCGACGTAGGTGTCCGGGACCCAGAAGTGGAACGGTGCGGCGGCCGTCTTGAAGGCGAAGCCGACGAGCGTGAGGACGACCCCCGCCTTGGCGAGGGTGTCGAACTCGCCGGGTACGTCGTCGAGGCGGGCGGCGATCTCCGTGAGGTGCAGGGTGCCGGTCGTCGCGTAGACGAAGCTGACGCCCAGGAGCATGACGGTGGTGGCGACGACGGACGACAGGAAGAACTTGAGTGCGGCCTCGGAGGAGCGCCGGTCGCCGCGTTTGATGCCGACGAGGGCGAAGGCGGGGAGCGAGGCGACTTCGAGGGCGACGACGAGGGTGGCGAGGTCGCGGGCCGCGGGCAGCAGGGCGGCGCCGGCCGCGGAGGACAGCAGGAGGAACCAGAACTCGCCGGCCGGGAGCCTGCGGGTGTCCCCGAGCGAGAGCAGGGCGGTGAGCAGGGCGCCGCCGAGCACGAGGGCCTGGATGGCGAGGGCGAAGTGGTCGGCTGTGTAGCTGCATGCCCCGGCCGTGCCGGTGAGGCAGAAGGTGGAGCGGTCCCCGGCGCGCAGCGGGACGAGCAGGGCGAGGGCGGCGGCCAGGCCGGCGACGGCGCCGTAGCCGAGGAGCGGCTTGCGCCGTTCGGGGACGAACAGGTCGGCCACCAGCACGACGAGTGCCACCGAGGCCGCGGCGACGGGGGGCGCGATGGCCAGCCAGTCGACGGACTGGACGAGGCTCGCCGCCCCGGTTGCGCTGTCGGCTGCCACGGTCACGACTTGCCTCCTGCGAGGAGCTTCTGCACGGCCGGGTCGGTGAGGCCGAGGAGGACGGCCGGCCAGAGCCCGGCGAGGACGGTGAGGGCGGCGAGCGGTGTCCAGGCGGCGAACTCGTAGCTCTGGATGTCCGGGACCGGCTGCGGCTGCTCCCGGTGTGCGCCCATGCAGACGCGGCGCACCACGATGAGCATGTACGCGGCTGTGAGCAGGGTGCCGAGGGCGCCGATGGACATGAAGGTGAGGAAGGCGGGGCGGTTGAGGCCGTCCGCCGGGTCGAAGGCACCGAAGAGCGTGAGCATCTCGCCCCAGAAACCGGCGAGGCCGGGGAGTCCGAGCGAGGCGACGGCCGCGAAGGCGAGCAGGCCTCCCAGGCGGGGGGCACGGCCGTAGAGGGCGGCCCCGGTGGCTCCGGAGAGGGTGTCCAGGTCCGCGGTGCCGTGGCGGTCCTTGATCGCGCCGACCAGGAAGAACAGCAGACCGGTGATGAGCCCGTGGGCGATGTTGGCGAACAGCGCCCCGTTCACGCCGGTGGGGGTCATGGTGGCGATGCCCAGGAGCACGAAGCCCATGTGGCCGACCGAGGAGTAGGCGATCAGGCGCTTGAGGTCGCCCCTGGCGCCGGGGCGGGCGAGGGCGAGGCAGGCCAGGGAGCCGTAGACGATGCCGACGACGGCGAACGCGGCGAGGTACGGCGCGAAGGTCCGCATCCCGTCCGGTGCGACGGGCAGCAGGATGCGGACGAATCCGTACGTGCCCATCTTCAGCAGGACGCCGGCGAGGAGGACGGAGCCGACGGTCGGCGCCGCCGTGTGCGCGTCGGGGAGCCAGCTGTGCAGGGGCCACATCGGGGTCTTCACGGCGAGGCCGACGCCGACGGCCAGCACGGCTGTGACCTGCACGGACGCGGTGAGGCCCCGGCCGTTGTCAGTGGCGAGTGCCACCATGTCGAAGGTGCCGCTCTTCAGTCCGATGAGGAGCAGCCCCAGCAGCATGACCACGGAACCGAGCAGCGTGTAGAGGATGAACTTCCAGGCGGCGGGCTGCTTCCGGTCGCCGCCCCAGCGGGCGATGAGGAAGTACATCGGGATGAGGACCATCTCGAAGGCCAGGAAGAACAGCAGCAGGTCGAGGACGGCGAAGGTCGCCAGCGTGCCGGACTCGAGGACGAGGACGAGCGCGACGAAGCCCTTCGCCGAGGGGCCTGCGGGGAGCTTGAAGTAGCTGTAGAGCGCGCAGAGGAAGGTCAGCAGCGCGGTCAGGACGAGGAGGGGGAGGGAGATGCCGTCGGTACCGAGGTGGATCCGTACGTCGAGTGCCGGGATCCAGCTGATGTCCGTCGTGGCCTGCATCCTCGACGGGTGGTCGTGGTCGAAGCCCGCGGCCAGGACGATCGCGGCCGCGAGGACCGCGCCGGTCACGGTCACGCCGTGGCGGAGCACGGCCTGGCCGGGGTTCCTCCCCTTGAGCCCCGGGGGTGCGGGCAGGAGCGCGGCGGCCGCACCGAGGAGCGGCGCGACGACGACGAACGCCAGAAGGAACTGCATCACGGATGCGCTGATATCGAACACGGTCACGCCCCGGCGTTGACGTTGGCAAAGACGACGGCGGCGATCGCCAGGACAAGGGTTCCGGCGAGCAGCGCGCCGAGGTAGGTCTGCACGTTGCCCGTCTGGGCGCGGCGGACCGCGTTGCCGAGGCCGCGGGCGAGGCCGGCCGACCCGCGCACGTACGTGTCGATGACCTCGCGGTCCAGGAAGCGGACGAGCCGGGCGGCGGCCTGGACGGGGCGGACGAACAGCGTCGTGTAGAGGGCGTCGAGGTGGAATCCGGTGACCGCGTGGCGGTGCAGGGGGCCGAGCAGGAGCCGTCCGGGGTCGGAGGGGTCGGGTGCGCCCGCGATGGTCCCGTAGACGGCGGTGTGGGAGGTCATCGCCTCGGCCTCGACGAGGGCGGGCTCGGCGTCCGGGTGGGCGGCGACCGCGCCCACCGGGGGGCGCGCGGTCGTGGCCGTCGTGTGCCGCCAGGCCCCGTAGGTGACGAGTCCGCCGACGAGACCGACGCCGGTCGACAGGACGGCGGTCGCGAGGGTGGGGGTGAGGCTGTGCCCGTCGAACCAGTCGGTGATGGCTCCGGCCGTGAGGCCGAAGGCGATGGTGGGGACGGCGAGGACCCAGAGGACCGAGGTCATGGCGGCGGGCTGCCTGCCGTGGTCGGCCACGTCCGTGCCGCGGCCGCGGAAGGCGAGGAGCCAGAGGCGCGTGGCGTAGGCGGCGGTGAGCAGCGCGGCGAGGAGTCCCGCGACGAGGATCGTCCAGCCGGCCGCCGCCGGGGCCACGTGCCGGTCGCCGAGGGCGGTGTGTTCGGCGGCGACGAGCACGGCTTCCTTGGAGAAGAAGCCGGCGAACGGCGGGATGGCGGCGAGCGCGAGCAGGGCGACCGTCATCGTCCAGTACGCGTCGGGGATGCGCTTGGTCAGGTTGCCCATCCGGGACATGGCGGCGAGCGAGTTGGTCCCCGCGGCGTGGATGACGACGCCCGCGGCGAGGAAGAGGACGGCTTTGAACGCGCCGTGCGAGATGAGGTGGAAGACGGCGGCCCCGCGGTCACCGACGGCCAGGGCCCCGGCCATGTAGCCGAGCTGGCCGATGGTCGAGTAGGCGAGGACGCGTTTGATGTCGTCCTGTGCGAGGGCGGCGAGGCCGGAGCCGATCATGGTGACGGCCGCCATCACGGCGAGGACGACGAGCGCCGCGCCGGAGGCGGCGAAGACGGGGAGGAGGCGGGCGACGAAGTAGATGCCGGCGGCGACCATGGTGGCCGCGTGGATGAGCGCGGAGACGGGGGTGGGACCGGCCATCGCGTCGGGCAGCCAGGTGTGCAGGGGGAACTGCGCGGACTTGCCGGCGACGCCCGCGAGGAGCAGCAGGGCGACGAGGGTGGGGTGGTCGAGCCCGCCGTTGTCGACGGCGGCCAGGACGCCGGTGATGCGGAAGGTCCCGGCGTCGGCGGCGAGCGCGAAGAGGCCGATGAGGAAGGGCACGTCGCCGAGCTTGGTGACGAGGAATGCCTTGAGGGAGGCGGCGCGCGCCTCGGGGGTCTCCCAGTAGTGGCCGACGAGGAAGTACGAGCAGATGCCCATGATCTCCCAGCCGACCAGGAGCACCATCAGGTCGCCCGAGTAGACGACGAGCAGCATCGCGGAGGTGAAGAGGGAGACGAGGGCCGCGTAGGAGGGGTAGCGGGCGTCGTCCTTGAGGTAGGCCGTCGAGTAGACCTGGACGCAGGTCGCGACGAGTCCGACGAGGACGGCGACGAGGACGGCGAAGCCGTCGAGGTGGAGCGCGAGGTCGATGGGGACCGAACCGGTCGGGGTGAGCTCGGTCGAGGCGTCGACGGCTCGTCCGCCACCCTGGCGTACGGCGACGAGGACGGCGATGACGGCCGCGGCGAGGGTGGGCAGCACCGCGAGGGGCCGGACGAAGTGGGGGGCGCTCCTTCCGAGGAGGAGCCCGGCGGCCGCGCCCAGGAAGGGCAGGAGGGGTACGAGGACGGCGAGGGTCGTGGTGGTCACGCGGTGGCCTCTGCCTTCTTTGCCTTCCCTGCCGGAGCAGTGGCCTGGTCTGCGGCGTCGCCGACGGCGGCGTCCGCGTCGTCGGGGAGCTCTTCGGCGTCGTCGGTCTCGGCCGTGTCGCGGAGCCGGTCGATGTCCGAGCTGCCGCGGTTGCGGTGGACGGCCAGGACGATGGCGAGGCCGATGCCGATCTCCGCGGCGGCGATGGCGATGACGAAGAGGGTGAGTGCCTGCCCGGAGTGGAGTGCGTCGCGGAGCCAGACGTCGAAGGCGACCAGGTTGAGGTTGACCGCGTTGAGCATCAGCTCGACGGACATCAGCACGAGGATGGTGTTGCGGCGGGCGAGCACGCCGTACAGCCCGACGCAGAAGAGGAGGGCGGCGAGCACGGCGGGATAGGCGAGGTGCATCAGCTCTCGTCCTCTCGGTCCTTGCCGGACGCGCGTGACCGGGCGCCGCCGGGGGCGGTTGTCCCGCCCCGGCCCCCGCGCCCGCCGGGCCGGCCCTCCCGGTCCTTGCGGGACAGGACGATGGCGCCGACCAGTGCGGCGAGCAGCAGGACGGACAAGGCTTCGAACGGCAGCACCCAGTGCCGGAAGAGGAACTCGCCCGATGCCTCGGTGGAGCCCTGGGCGGGGCCGTCCAGGTCGATCCACGTCGTACGGAAGGCGTCCACCACGACCCACACGAGGACGGCGGCCGAGACGCCGGCCACGCCCACGGCGATCCACCGGTTGTCCGAGTCGGCGTCCGGGGAGCGCCCGATGGGGGCCCTGGTGAGCATGAGCCCGAACAGGAGGAGGACGACGATGGAGCCGACGTAGATCAGGACCTGTACCCAGGCGATGAACTCGGCGGTGAGCAGGAGGTACTCCACCGCCAGGCCACCGAGGGCCACGACGAGCCAGAGCGCGGCGTGCACGAGCTGCCTGGTCGTGACGGTGACGAGGGCCGCGCCGAGGGTGACGAGGCCGACGAGGACGAAGGCGATCTCGACACCGGCCGGCGACAGGAAGCCGGGGTGGCCTGCGGCTGCGAGGGTCACTCCCCTCCCCCCTGTCCGGTGTCCTGGGCCCGGAGCTTGTCGGCCGTCTTGCGGGCGGCGGCGATCTCCTTCGGTTCCTCGGCCGCCGCGTCGAGCGCGGGCGGCTCCGGCACGGTCCACATCCACTCGCGGAGCTTGTCGCGCTCGTGGGTGAGTTCGTGGATGTCCGTCTCCGCGTACTCGAACTCGGGCGACCAGAACAACGCGTCGAAAGGACAGACCTCGATGCAGATACCGCAGTACATGCAGAGGGCGAAGTCGATCGCGAAGCGGTCCAGTACGTTCCGGCTGCGCTCACGGCCGCCCGGAGCGGCCGCGGGCATCGTCTCCTTGTGGGAGTCGATGTAGATGCACCAGTCCGGGCACTCACGCGCGCAGAGCATGCACACCGTGCAGTTCTCCTCGAACAGGCCGATGACACCGCGGCTACGGGGCGGCAGTTCGGGCTGTACGTCCGGGTACTGGGCGGTGACCGTGCGCTTCGTCATGGTCCGCAGGGTGACGGCGAGGCCCTTGGCCAGGCCTGAGCCGGGGATCGGGGGCACTAGTTGATCGCCACCTTCACGATGCCGGTGAGCGCGATCTGCGCGAGGGCGAGGGGGATGAGCGTGGTCCAGGCGAGCTTCTGCAACTGGTCCTCACGCAAGCGGGGGTAGGTGACACGGAGCCAGATGACGACGAAGGCCAGCACGGCCGTCTTGAGCAGGGTCCAGACCCAGCCCAGTCCGTCGGCACCGAGCGGGCCGTGCCAGCCGCCGAGGAAGAGCACGGTGGTCAGCCCGCAGAGGACGACGATGCCGGCGTACTCGGCGAGCAGGAACAGGGCGAAGCGCAGGCCCGTGTACTCGGTGTACGCCCCGAAGATGATCTCCGAGTCGGCGACGGGCATGTCGAAGGGGGGCCGTTGCAACTCGGCGAGCCCGGCCACGAAGAAGACCACGGCTCCGACGATCTGCCAGGGCAGCCACCACCATGCGAAGGCGTCGAGGATGCCGGGGAGCGAGACCGTACCGGCCGCCATGGCCACCGAGGCCGCGGCGAGCAGCATCGGGAGTTCGTAGGCGAGCAGCTGGGCGGCGGTACGGAGGCCGCCCAGCAGGGAGAACTTGTTGGCCGAGGCCCACCCCGCCATCAGCGAGCCGAGCACACCGACGCCCATGACGGCGAGCACGAAGAAGATGCCCGCGTCGACGACCTGGCCGACCGCGCCCTCGCCGGGTCCGATCGGAATGGCCACCAGCACGAGGAGGTACGGGAGGAGTGCGACCGCGGGGGCCAGCTGGAAGACGCGGCGGTCCGCGTCGGCCGGCACGACGTCTTCCTTCTGCGCGAACTTCACCCCGTCGGCGACGAGCTGGGCCCACCCGTGGAAACCGCCCGCGTACATGGGCCCGAGCCTGCCCTGCATGTGGGCCATGACCTTGTGCTCCGCCTGCCCGACGACGAGCGGAACGACCATGAACACGGCAAAGACGATGACGAGCCGGAGGGCGACGTCGAGTACGTCGTTCACGCGGTATCGCCTCCGGCGGGACGGTCGTTTCGGTGCGGGGAGGAAGACGGGCCGGGCCCGGGGCCGGAGCCACTGTCCGGGTCACGGTCGGCGCGCCCGCGCACGGTGTCATCCGGGGTCTGCTGGGGCTCGGGTCCCGGCTCGGGCTTCGGGGTCGGTTCGGGCTCCGGGGTCTGCTGACGCCCCGGTCCCGGCTGAGGCTTCGGGGCCTGCCCCGCTTCGGGGGCCTGCTGGGGCTCCGAGGTCTGCTCGGGCTCAGGGGCTTCCCCGGCCTCCGGGGCCCGCTCGGGCTCCGGGGCTTCCCCGGCCTCCGGGGCTTCCCCGGCCTCCGGGACCTGCCCGGGCTCCGAGGCCCGCCCGGATCCCGCCCCCGGCCCGGACTCCGCCCCCGGCTCAGGCTCAGGGGCCCGCTGCGCGGCCCGTTCCGTGGTCTGTTCGGGCTCCCGCTTCGCGGGCTGCTCGGGGGCTGACTGTGCCGGGGTCTCGTCGAAAGCAGGGCTCGCGTCGTGCCACGGGGCGTCCGCGCTGTCCTCGGGGGCGGCGGACGGGGTGGTGTCGCTCACGGTCGTTCTCCCTCGTGGCCGGTCGTGGCGACCGTGCCGTCACTGAT